>NZ_MDCO01000014.1 GCF_001746205.1 Brachyspira hampsonii | reverse complement strand
CCATCCTCATTTGTTACATTTATATCTGCACCATTATTTATTAAATATTCTGCAACAGATGAATTTTCATTATCTAATGAGAGTAATAGAGGAGTTTCTACTGAGCTATATTCAAAATGTGTTTTGGCATTTACATCAGCACCTTTTTCAACTAAAAATTTAACCATATCATAGTCATTTATTGCAGCTGCTATCATTAAAGGAGTATAATCATAACCAGCAGGATAATCTTCCCCACCCTCTATTCTTGATTCTAAGTCAAAACCATTTTCTACTAATAGTTTAAACATTTCTCTATTTGGTGGCAATCCGGCAAAACTATAAGCTGTATTAAGAAGTGATCCTCCATAATTGTCTTTAGTATTTACATCAGCACCGTATTTTATTAATAAATTAAATATTTTTTTAGCATTTTCTAGTCTTTCTTCTTCTCCATAATGATCATAGTAAATATTATAATATAATACAGTGTTTCCATCATTGTCTTTAGTATTTATATCAGCACCATTTTCTAATAAAAATTTAACCATTTCATAGTCTCCGCTTAGAGCAGCTGTCATTAATGCTGTACGACCGTCTTCATCTTGTGTGTTTATATTGGCACCTTGTTGTATAAGTAATTTTGAAATATCAAATTTTCCTCATTAGCAATCGTTAAAGCTGTTTTGTTCATTAATTCATCATATCCGTCTATATTATTTGAATCTTCACTTGATAATAATTTTTCTATTTCATAATATTTGCCATTTTTTACTAATTCTATAGCTTCTTCTCTAGTTGTATTAGTATTAAGGTTAAAAACATCATTATCTACTAATAATTTAGTTATATCATAATTATTATATGCATAAAGCATATAATCATCAGCTGAGTTTAAATTAGCTCCTTCATCAATTAAAAATTTAGCCATTTCTATATATCCGTTTTCAGCAGCTACTTTCAAAGGAGAATCAACCCAAAATCCGTCATAAAATATCTGAGCATCTATATCTTGTCCTATAGATAATAAATATTTAACCATTTCTATGTTATTTTCTCGTACTGCTTCTGGAATTAAAGTTTCTTTTGAATCTCCTCTTTTTACAAGAAGTTTAAGTATATCAAGATTGTTGTTGCCAATAGCAATATCTGTCAAATAAGTAGAATATTCATAACCATAATCTCTATTTTTATCAAGTCCTTTATCAATTAAGATTTTAGTCATTTCAGGATTATTATTTCTAACAGCATAGTAAAGCATATCCATACCGCCCTCTGTTTCCATATCATCTACTCTGGCATTAACATCAGCCCCTTCTTTTATAAGCTCTTTTGCTAAATCATTGTATCCGAATTGTACCGCCAAAAACAAAGGAGTAGAATCTTTAAATATATATTTATCACCAAAATTTGTCATTTCAGTAATTTTTCCTTCTAGTCCTTCCTCTGCTATTAGTTTTGATATTTCGTATATTGGTGCTTTATATTTATGTTCATTAAGTATTTCATCTATTTTTTTATATCCTGTAGGCATAGGGTCTAATTCTGTACCTTGAATATATTCATTGGTATATTTAGTTGTATCAATGTTAATATCAATATCTGTATTATTATTTTCATTTGTAGTTGTTGGATTAACATATACTTTATTAGTTTCTGTTTGATTAGTTTGAGTATTTTCTGCTGTTTCTTTGCTGCCGCCGCACGAAATTATAGAGATCATTAAAACAAAAATAGAAATAATGGAAATAAAATTTTTCATATTTTTACCCTCTGTATGTATTATTATTTTTTATAATAAATTAAAATAATAAAAATTTCAATTATTTATTATAATTAAATATTTTTGACAAATATTGTATTTTTTTATATAATTAAAGATATTAGAATATTTGTTTTTAATATCAATATGTTTTTTGAAATAACTGTTAGGTTATCAATTTATTATAATCTATATTTTATTAAAATATTATTTATACAATGGGATTTTTATGAATATATCAATACTGCTTTCTTCTATAATTATTATTCTTTGCATAATAGTGAGTAAAATTTCAACTAAGGTTGGAGTGCCGTCTCTTTTGCTTTTTCTAGTTTTAGGTATGATATTTGGTACTGACGGGCTTTTAAAAATACAGTTCGACGATTATAGAGTTGCTGAACAATTATGTACTATAACATTGATATTTATAATGTTTTACGGCGGATTTGGTACTAATTGGAAGGCGGCAAAACCCGTTGCAAATAAGGCATTTCTTTTATCTTTTATAGGTACATTTATAACATCTATGATAACAGGTGCCTTATGTTATTATGTTCTTAAATTCAATTTTTTTGAAAGTTTTTTAATAGGTTCTGTTATAGGTTCAACGGATGCGGCATCTGTATTTTCAATACTTCGTTCTAGAAATTTGAACCTTAAAGATGGACTTGCTTCATTGCTTGAGCTTGAAAGCGGAAGTAATGACCCTATGTCTTATATGCTTACAGTTATATTTCTTGGACTTATAGGAAGAACTTTAGCTAGTCCTCTTTCTATTTTATATATGGTTTTTGCTCAGATAGTTTTTGCTTTAATAGTTGCCGCATTAGTATCGTTTTTAGCTTATAATATGCTTAGGAAATTTAAATTTCCTGTAAACGGATTAGATACCATATTCACATTAGCAGTGGCACTTCTTTCATATTCTCTTTCTTCTACTATAGGCGGAAACGGATATTTAACAGTTTATATAGTTGGAATAGTATTAGGAAATACCAAGATTAAGAATAAAGTTACTTTGGTTCATTTCTTTGACGGAGTTACAGGACTTATGCAGATGGTACTATTTTTCTTGTTAGGACTTTTATCATTTCCTTCAAGAATATTCAATGTGGCTCCTACAGCTATATATGTAGCATTATTTGTAACATTTGTGGCAAGACCTATAGCAGTATTTTCCATATTAACGCCATTTAAAGTTTCATTAAAAAAACAGATTCTTGTTATGTGGGCTGGACTTAGAGGGGCAGCTTCTATTGTATTTGCAATATTTGTAATAGTTAATAATAATTCTATAAGCTATGATATATTTCATGTAGTATTTGTACTTGCTATTTTATCGGTATTGCTTCAAGGTACACTTCTTCCTTTCATAGCCAAAAAGCTGGATCTTGTGGATTCAGGAGAAAATGTACTTAAAACTTTTAACGACTATGTAGATGATTCAGATATGGAGCTTATACAAGTAAAAATACCAAATAATCACCATTGGATTGGAAGACCTATAATGGAAATAGAGCTTCCAGAAGATTCAATCATAGTAACAATAGAAAGGGGAGGGGATACTATTATTCCTCATGGAAATACAGTTATTGAAAAAGGGGATATTGTTATACTTAATGCTAAAAGAACAAAATATTATGATATGAGTTTAAGAGAAGTAAATATTAACAGTAAGCATCCTTGGAAAAATAAGGAATTAAAGGATTTAAATCTTCCTAAAAATAATTTGGTAGTTATGATAAAAAGAGAAGGTGGAAATGTTATACCTAGAGGAAATACTGTTATTAAAGATAAGGATGTTGTTTTAATTAAAGATATATAAATTTTTCATTTTATTTTTTACCATACTATGTATGAATGGTTATAATATATAGTATTTTTCATAAATAATCTCCCACTTTTATTTAGCTTTATTTTATTAAAGCTAAATAAAAGTGACTTTTTATTAACTTTGAAATTATTGCTTCTTAGTATCATTTATAAATCTAATATCACAGACTTATTTCTTCCGGTTTCTTTAGCATTATAAAGCGATTGATCTGCTTTATTTATAAATGTTCTTAATGATGCGTTTTTTTCTTTTATTGCTCCGCCTAAAGAAGCTGTTGCTTTAAGAGAATATTCCTCTGTAGAAAAATCAGTTTCTGTAATGAATTTTCTTATTTTTTCCATAGCATTAAAAAGTTCATTTTTATTCTGTATATCAAATACGACGATAAATTCTTCTCCGCCATATCTTGCAAGTACAGATTTATTTTCTATGCTTTTTAAAGAATCCTTCATCACTTTTGAGGCTAATTTTAATACATGGTCTCCTATATTATGACCATAAGTATCATTATAATGCTTGAATTTGTCTAAATCTATTATTACTATAGAATATATTTCATCTGAAGTTTCTTTTTCTTGAAGATATTTAATAATATATCCTCTATTGTATAGACCTGTAAGTTTATCTCTGTTTGCTAAAAATGATAATTTTTCACTATATAGTATTATTGAAAGGTAATTAATAAGTATTAATATTTCATTTTTGTTTTTATTAGTATTTATTATTATAGAACCGAATCTATTTCCTCTTGCAGATAAGATATATTCTCTATTGTTTTCTTTTTCATTTATAACCAATTTATTTTCTGATACATACCATAATCTTGATTCTGCCGTATTATCTTTATGAAAATATATTGCAAAACTTTTTATAAAATCTTTAGAACTAGCTTCAAAAGTTTTTATTATCCCATCTACAGAAAATGGTTCTGGTATTTCATTTAATATGTTTATTACTTTAATAATATCATTCATAATAAAAATATTATACAAAAATAAATATAATTGTAAATAGTAATATAATAAAAATATATTAAATTGTATAAATATTAAAAAAATAGAGGGACTCTTAAAAAGAATCCCTCTAATTGATTTTAATATTAATAGTTTTTATCTTCTTCCTCTTAGGAATTTCTTTATAGGTATAAAGTCAGCAGGATTAAGTGCCACACCATTTCTTCTAACTTCAAAATGCAAATGGCTTCCTGTAGATCTTCCTGTACTTCCCATTCTTCCTATCATGACACCAACACCTACAGTAGCACCTGCTCTTGTAGTTATAGAGTTAAGGTGTCCGTAATATGTTGTATATCCTTTATCATGACGAACTATTACCAAGTTACCATAACCGCCGCTGTATCCTGCAAATATTACCTTTCCTTTTCTTGCGGCATATACAGGAGTATTAAGCCTTCCAGGTATATCAACACCCATATGTTTGGTTCTAACTCCTGTTATAGGGTGAACTCTATATCCAAATACGCTGCTTATTCTAGTTATAGTTGTAGGGAGACTAAACATTTGACCAAATTTATCAATTCTTTCATCTAATGTATATTTAGCTCCTGGTAAAAATATATCTTCTCCCTCTTCAATATCATTAGGATCACTTATTTTATTAAAGGAAAGAACTCTATTTAATGATACATCATATCTTTCAGCAATATCTTCTAGAGATTCATCTTTTTTTACTGTATATAATAACCCATTACGATTAGGTATAACAATTTTTTGTCCTGGTCTTAATCTATTGGCATTGCTCATCTTATTGACACTTACTAATGTATCCAAATTAACGCCTATTTTTTTTGATATTACTGTAAGATTATCTCCCTCTTCTATTATATACTCATCATATTTCATTCCTATAGTTCCGTCTCCAACTAAGGTGTTATCGGAGGTTATATAGTTATAAAATATATCTGTAGCATTTTCTAAAGTTGCTGCTGATGTTACAGTAGGAACTTCAGATATACTTGAGGTATTATAGCTCACTTCTTCAGGAGATATTTCATCTAATACTTTAGAATACGCAGCACTAGTAGGCATTTTATCTTTAGGAAGAATTGCCGCATTGGAAGTATGGCGTATATTCATTATTAAAAAGTTAGATAAAATTATAAATAATGATAGCGATGCTGCAGCTAGTGAAAATTTTTTGATTATTGATAAGAAAATATTATTTTTTTTACCTGTATATCTTGTAGAATGTACATAAGTTGTTCTTATTCTTTGAATACTATTTGATTTAGTAAATTGAGATTTGATTTTAAATAAAATATCTTCTATTTTAGAAAAAATATTATTATTTTTTCGAATTTTAGTGTACTTAAATTTGTTATTGTTCATATTTTTACTGTTAAATTAATACTTACTTTAATTACTAATAAATAATCCATTCTAATATACAAATATTTTATAGTATTGTCAAGTATATAATTTTTTTAAATTAAAATTTTTTTATTAATTATATAATCGGCAATCTCATTGAACGAATTTAAATAATAATTGTTTTTTAATTCTAACAAAATGTTTTTATCTGTTATTCCGTATAATACTAGCAAACATTTTATACTTGAATTGCATGCAAATTCATAATCTGGTATTCCATCTCCAATCATGACTGTTTCATCTTCTATTAGGTTATACTCTTTTTTCAAACTGTACCATATATTTGGATCAGGTTTCCTATATGCATAAATACCATCTCCTATAACTGCTTTGAAATATTTTAGTATATTTAATTTCTCTACGGTTTTTATTGCCATTTTATTAGGTTTATTGCTTATAACAAACATATTAATATTATGATTATATAATAATTCTAAAGTTTCATAAACTCCATTATATGCTTTAGTGCTGTCTACACAATGTTCTTCATAGTATTTTATATAGTATTTATATACTTCTTCTTCGATTTTCTCATCATGATTGTATTTATTAACAGCTCTTTTGATAAGAAGTTTTGCCCCATTTCCAACAAACTTATGAGTATCTTCAATTGATATTGTTTTTAAGTTAAAATGTTTCAAAGATGCATTAACACAATTATATATGTCTGATATAGAATCTGCTAAAGTTCCGTCTAAATCGAATATTATATTTTTTATCATAATTAATCAGCTATTTTTTAATATTTCTCTATTTTGTATTTTTTTTATTTCTCTAACAGTATTATTTCTAAGTTCTTTTAATTCTCTTTTCAATCTTCTTTTTTGATATGATTCTAATCTGTCTATAAATGATATTCCATTAGTATGATCTATTTCATGCTGAAGCACTTTAGCTATGTAATTTTCAGCATCTAGTATCTGTTCATTTCCTTCTTTATCCAAATATTTAACTTTAATTTGAGTGTACCTAGCAACATCATCTCTTATTTCAGGAAATGAAAGACATCCTTCCTCTAAAATTTCTTTTTCTTCTCCATGCCATATTATTTCCGGATTTATTAAAGCCAACTTAAAATCAGGCTTTGTTTCATCATCTAAATCAGGCACAGATATAACTATAAGTCTTTTTAATATTCCTATCTGAACCGCAGCAAGTCCTACACCTTTCTCTTTATACATAGTCTCAAACATATCATCTATTAAAGTGAGTATTTCATCATCTATTTTTTCTATCTTTTCTGATACTTTCTGCAGTCTTTCATCTCCGTATATTACTAATTTTCTTAGCATATTATCTCCTAAAATTATCTATTTATAAAGTTATTTACAATTATTATTAATTAATATTAAATCTAATATATAATATTAAATTTTTTATTTATAGTCAAGTGATTTTTTAGTTTACATAATTTTTTTATTAATTGCAGTTTAAAATTATAAAATTCCTTTGACAAATGATTTTTTTGTAGTAGAATAAACTTTATGATGAGAGTTGCTTATTTTGATTTGGATAAAACTATATTAAATAAAGATTCTATATTTCCATTTATGATATTCTATTTGAAAAAGAATCCTTCAAGTATAATACATTATATAGCTTTGATGCCTTATTTTTTATTATTTTGTTTAAAGATAATAAATAATGAAAGCATGAAATATAGAATAGCACATATATTCAAAAATATAGATATAGAATTTGGGGATAAGATAGGCAAAGAGTTTGCTGATAAGATTGTACCAAAATTATACTATAAAGATGCTTTAGAAGAGATAAATAAATTAAAAAAACAGGGTTATACATTAATTATGGTTACAGCAAGTTTTGAAATTTATGCTAAGTATATAGCATCAAATTTAGGCTTTGACAGATGTATGGGAACTGAATTATGGACTTTCAGAGGAAAATATACAGGATATATGTACGGTAAGAATTGTTATGGTGCTGCTAAAAGATACAGATTATTTACCGAGCATTTTTTTCCGCATCATAGCAATAAAAATATAGCATATAGTGATTCTATAAGTGATTTACCTCTTTTTAATTTTGCCGACACTAAAGTATGCGTTAATCCTGATAAGAGATTAAAAGAGTATGCTTTAAAAAATAAAGATAAAGGCTTTACTATAGTTAATTGGAGATAAAATTATGCTAGCTAGCGAAAGTATAAATAATATTAATGCTGATGATGAAATTAAAGAGATTATAAAAGAAAGTAATGATATTGTAATAGAAAAGATAAATAATTTGATAGATATAAATAATATTTCTTATGCTAAAAAGCTAGCTTTAGAATTGATAAAAAAAGATAATAAATACAAATACGGATATTTAGTTTTAATTGATATATACTATGAAGAAAATGATTTCAAGTCTGTAATAGAACTTATTAATAATGCTCTTAATTTTATCAAAGATGATAAGGATTTGCTTGAAAATAAGATAGAGGCTCTTATAAGCACTTATGAATATGAAGAAGCAAAGAATGTTATAGAAAAATTGATATCTTTAGGAAATGCTGATTCAAGTGTTTACGGACAGTATGGAATTTTGCTTTCTATGGAAGGAAAACATAATGATGCTATAGAAAAATATAAAAAAGCCATATCAATAGATAATGAAGATGTTTTATCTATGATTAATATGTCTGTAGCTTATAGGGCATTATATAAATATGATGATGCTTTGAATATTTTGGACAGGGCATTAACTATAAATAAAAATGACCAAAATATTATAAACAGAATAAATAATATAAAATATTTAATAAATAATTCAAAGTTTGAAATAGGAAAATTAACGGCAATACAGGCTAATCCTGATAGATTTAATTTGCTTGTTCCTGAGAATTTTAATGCCTCTATAGACGGAGCAGTATTAAAAATAGAAAGTCCTGATAATAGAATATCAATAATAATCAGCTATAGTGATAAAAAATATGATGAAGCTGCTATAAAAGAGCTTTTTGACGGATTTAGAATTAGGAGAGGGGAGCTTTACTCTATAATTACTCCTATATCCATAAAGCAAAGAGAAGAATATAATGATTTATTTGCAGAGTATATATTCATTTCAAAGATAAATAATAATGATTTCTTTAATGCTATATCGGTAGTTGGTAAGGGAGAAGAGTCTATAATACTTACAATATCATCAACTGTTACAGTAAGCAGTCATTTAATATCATTTGCTAAAGAAGTTATGAATAGCTTATATCTCAAGTAAAGTAGTGCATATAAAATTTTATCATAATTTACATAATATAATCCTAAAAAAATATTAAAGCAGTTTTTCATTAAACCGACAATATTTATAAGTATAATTTTATAATTTAGAGGTTATAACTATGAATATGTTTGCTGATACAACTTATGCTAAAACTATGACAGTAGCAAAAAAGCTTTTAAATGTTTACGGACTTAGAGCTGAGGTTATAGCAGATAATATAGCAAATGTATCTACTCCAAATTTCAAAAGAAGCGATGTAACTTTTGAATATCAGCTTGCAAGAGCTTTAGATAGTGAAAATTATAATGGTATGGAAGCTAAAAGAACAGATTCTAGACATTTTCCTTTTAATATGCCTATGGATTATAAACAGGTTGCACCTACTATTACAGTAGATTATGATACTAGCTATAGAAATGATAAAAATAATGTTGATATAGATAAAGAAATGGCAGAAGAAGCTAAAAATACTTTAAGATATCAAATGTTTACACAAATAGTAAATGCTCAGTATAGAGAAATAAGAAGAATGATAGGCAATGCTTGATTTGTACTGCTTAAATTCTTGAAGGAGTAACAGAAATGGGAATATTTTCAATTATAAATACATCAGGAAGCGGTTTAACAGCTCAAAGAACTAGACTTGATGTTATAGCAGATAATATAGCAAATGTTAATACAACACGCACAACAGAAGGCGGAGCTTTTAGAAGAAGCAGAGTAATATTCAAGCCTAGAGATGACGGCAACAAATACAGAAGTCCATTTTTACCGGAGGCTTTGCAGCCTAATGTTGGTACAGGCGTAAGGGTATTCAGCATAGAAAAGGATATGGAAACTGCAACTAGATTTGTATATGATCCTTCTCACCCTGATGCTATTAAATACGGTGAAAAAGCAGGTTATGTAGAAATGCCTAATGTTAATCCTGTTACAGAAATGGTTGATATGATGGAGGCTTCAAGAGCTTATGAGGCTAATTCTACTATGATTCAATCTGCTAAAACTATGTTTGGAAGTGCTTTGAATATAATTAGATATTAATTTTTTATGATTATAAGGATATTTTATGAATATTAATAATGTGATGAATTCTTATAGTGCTAGTACAAAAACAGGAAATGTCGGCGATAATTACGGATTTGTACTTAAAACTACAGATCCTAGACATTACGGACCTGCTCAGCAGTTAAGAAGAAGTTCAAGCAATGATTTAATAAGTAATTTTGGTACAATGTTAAGCGATGCTATTGATGCTGTTAATCAGAAGCAGGTTGACAGAGATAATATAATAGTTCAGGCTGGTATAAGACCGGATCAGGTTGATGTATCCGATGTGATGAACGCTATTGCTGAAGTTGAATTATCTCTTAGCTTTACAAAGGCGGTAATTGACAGAGCGGTTAGAGCTTATCAAGAAGTAACTACTTATAGATAATAAATTCATCAAATAAATTAGTAATAATGAACAATAATAAGCTGTTCTCCTTCAAAAAAGAGTTATTAAGGGCAAGCGTTTATGGTGTAATAGCCATAGCGTTTGCCAACTTAATTTTCTTTTCAATTTATAATAATAATCAAATATATATAACTGTAATTCTAATAATACTTGAAATAATAACTTTGGTATTCCTTTATATTGATGCCTCAAATATTAATAAAAGGAAATTATTATTCATAAAAAATAATTCTGTATTGGAACATAATGTAAACAAAAAAGTAGGCAAAGAGAATATAATAGACAGATTAAAATATTTCGGTTATAGTATGTATTCTATTAACTCTTCAAGGGTTTTCATAAACGCTGATGTTATAAAAAATAAAAAATCTATTATAATACATGCATACTATTTCTTTTTAGTTGATATTGATAAAGACGGAGAGGCCGTACTTAATAATATAAAAAATGAGATAAATGAAATATTTGATTTATATGTTGATGATAATCAAAAACTTTTCAGAAAAGATGATAATGATAAAGAAAAAATAGTAAAAGCTAAATTATATAATCATGCTGTTTTTATTTTTTATGGTGATAATATACCAAGCAGATTAATAGAAATGTCAGAATACGGATATACTAAAGAAAAATTATTAAACAGTAATGCCCAAATATTCACTGTATCATATTTGCCTAGTGATAATAAATTATATTTCGCTGATGCAATAGAGTATGTAATAAACTTGAATAAATTTCCTAAGAATGATTTTGTTTATATTATAAAAGATATTTTTTCATTATAAATATTAATTTAATAAATATAAATTAATAATTTAAATTTAAATCGAATCTATCATTTAAAAGCGGAATAATATTTATAACAGGCTCTTCATAAGGGTGAACTTCTTTCATAACCTTTATAATATTTTCTATATTTTTGGCATCTGTTGAAAACTCTACCTTATCTTCAGGAGCTTCTGATATCTCATTAACTTTTCCATCAAATGGATTAGCATTTTCTAAAGGACGCCAATAACCTGTAATTTTTGTTACAGACATTACATTATCATAATTTCCAACCCCTAATGCCCCTATATCATTTAAGGCTTCTCTGAGTTTTTGAGTATATTCTTCTGGTATATATATTTCTATTTTTACTTTTTTTATATTCATAAATACTCCATTATTAAAAATAAAGAGCATAGTAAAAATACCATGCTCTTTTTTTAATCATATTAAATTATATATTATTTTATTTCTGTTAAAGTACCATTAATTTTTATTATGTTGTTTTCAAAAGTAGCTTGAAGATCACCTTTCCAATAAGGATTTCCATCTTTAGCTTTATCAACTATTAAAAGAGCAGAATCTGTATTAAAATCAAAATCATTTGTAACAACAGCTTCGCTTCTTTTGAAGTTTTCAGTACCAGCACCAATTTGGAATACTCCATTAGCATCAGATTTCATTTCAAATACATAAGGTTCTACTGTTTTACCGCCTGCATGTACAAATCTTATAGTAATAACTCCGTCATCACCTTTTGTAATACCTGTACCTGTAACTTTAGGACCTGTAGTACCATCAACAGTTCTTTGAGCTATGCCAGAACCAGACATACCATCATCAATATATCTTGATGAATTAGCTGTACCAAATAATAAGAATTGTCCCATACTTACTTCCATTCTATTATTTAATACATTGTTGTCAGCAGATCTGTATTTGTTTAATAGATCTGGTGTTCTAGTAGGAACAGAAGCTCCTGTAGCAGCATCTATTTTACCATCTATATCCCCATAAGAACCTGTAACTTTTAAATAAGCGTTGCTGCTTATTGAAGCATTGTTAGTATCTCCAACCATAGCTTGGAAATCAATAGTTAATGTTGCAGCTTCTGCATTATTAGCTGCATCATTAGTTGTTTCTGTTTTTTGACCGCCGCATGCGATAGCTAAAACAGAGATGACAAAAATAACAAAAATCTTTTTCATTTTTACCCTCACATTTGTTAAAATAATTTATAATATTTTAATATATTGTTTATTTTATGTCAAAAAATTATTAATATTTTATTATAAATATAATTTATTTATTTAAAAAAATGCTATTTTATAATAGAATTACCCTATAATTTAACTTTTAGGAGAATATATGCAGTATTTGAAAGAAACGATTATTTTGAATAATAGTTTATTAAGGTACTTGGTATCTTTATCTGTATTTATTATTAGTTTAATACTAATGAATGTTATATTAATATTTTTTATGAAGATATTGTTAAAACTTAATACAAAATTTCAAAGCACATTTTTATCAGAGCTTGTTACAAGTATTAAAAAAAGAGTAAGACCTATTATATTTATGATATCTTTATCTTTTGGAAGGGTGGGTTTAATACTTAGTAAAGAGGTTGGTACATATTGGATAAGAATACTTATTGTACTTATAATAATATTTGTAATAATGTTTATATGCGATATAATCAGTAATTTCAGTAATAATTATTTGTCTAATAAAAAAGGTGTTGTAATATCTGATGGTATTATTACTATATTAAAGGCTTTAGTATGGGTTGTTGGATTTTTGACAATACTTTCAAATTTAGGGGTTAATGTTAATACTTTTATAGCCGGACTTGGTATAGGCGGTGTGGCAGTTGCTTTTGCTGCACAAAGTATAATAGCTGATTTATTTAATTATTTTGTTATAGTATTTGATAAGCCATTTTTGAAAGGCGATTATATACAAATAGATGCTGATAAAGGTGTAGTTGAATATATTGGAATAAAATCTACTCGTATTAGAAGAAACAGCGGTGAGCAGCTTTTAATATCAAATACTAATTTACTTGCTTCAAGAATACAAAACTATAGAATATTAGAAAAAAGAAGACAGTATATGATGCTTGGAGTTGAGTATTCCACTCCTTTAGAGAAATTAAAAGTAATACCGGATCTTTTAAAGAGAATTATAGAAACTAATAATACCGAATTTGTAAGTGCAAGATTTATAGAGTTTGCAGATTCTTCTCTTAATTTTGAAGTAATATACTATGTAAATACAGCAGAGTACAATGAGTTTGTAAGAGTAGTTGAAGATATAAATTATAAAATAATAGATGAGTTTAATAAGCTAGGTGTAGGATTTGCATTCCCTTCAAGAACTTTGTATATAAGCAAAGAATAATATTTTATAAAAATAGAGAGATTATTATGAATTATACTTTAAAATCTTCAAATATAATGCCTAAATTCGGAATAGGTACTTGGTGTATGGGTGAAGTTGAAACAGAATTTCAAAAAGAGGCTGAAGCTATAGCTTTTGCTTTAGAAAATGGAGTAAGGCTTATCGATACAGCTGAGATGTATGGAGAAGGAAAGGCTGAATCTATAATAGGAGATGCCTTAAAAACATTAAGTATCAAAAGAGAAGAACTTTTTATAGTCTCTAAAGTGTATCCTCATAATGCCGGAAGAGATAAACTATTTAAAAGTTTGGAAAACTCATTAAATCGTATGGGGTTAAAATATTTGGATATGTATCTTCTTCATTGGAGGGGAAGAGTACCATTAAGTGAAACAGTTGAGTGCATGGAGACAGCTAAAAAAGAAGGACTTATAAAGGATTGGGGCGTTTCTAATTTTGATATTGATGACATGAAAGAGCTTGAAACTATAAAAGACGGCGATAAATGCACAGTTAATCAGGTATTGTATCATCTAGGCTCTAGAGGTGTTGATTATTCTTTAGCTCCTTATATGGAGGGTAAAAATATTGCTTTGATGGCATACTGTCCTTTGGCACAATCTGGCGGTTTGGGTAAGGATATATTGAAGAATAATACTATTTTAAGCATAGCAAAAAAACATAATGCCGCACCTTCTCAAATAGCTTTAGCTTTTATTATGGGTTTTAATAATAAAATAGCTATTCCTAAAAGTTCTAACAAAAAACACATAATAGAAAATATAGAGTCTCAAAAAATTAAGCTTGATGATGAAGATATAGCCATTATAAATAAAGAGTTTCCAAAACCAAATAAGAAAATGCCTTTGGATATAGTGTAGTTTACTTGTTTTTTTATTAAAGTAATATATAATTCTGCATGTATTTTTAAATTATTTATTTAAATAGCTTTTTCCAATTAAAAGCAGCAGTAATATTAAAAATATTGTTATATATACCTAATAGATAGTGATATCTTTTATAAAAATATATATGAGTGTAAAAATGTTAATAAAATAATTTAGTTTATGCTTCCTTAAAAGTTTAGAATGTATTTTATAATAATATTTCGTATTTAATTAATTTGCCGTTAATATATTGGGTGGTTTCATGTATAAAAATAGAAAAATATATTTATTATCTTTTTATAGTTTTAATCTTTATCCTTCATCGCTTAGATTTTTGCATCAGGCTGAAGAGTTTAATATTTTTGATGATATTTATCTATATAATCAATATACTTTACCAAAAGATGAACAATTTGATAAAATTTTAAAAGACAAATTAAAATCAGATATAAGAGGGTTTGGGTATTGGTGTTGGAAGCCTTTTATTGTATTAAAGACTTTAGAAAATATTGAATATGGAGATATATTATTATATGCTGATATAGGCTGTTACTTAAGCAAAAAAGGCATAAATCGTTTTTATGAGTATTTAGATATTGTTATTGAAAATAAGAATATGTGTTCTGAAATGGGTGTAAATGAAAAAATGTATACTAAATCAGACTTATTTAATTATTTTAATGTTTTATATGATAAAAATATTACAAATACATTTCAAAGACCGGCTACTTTTTTTATTTTAGAAAAAAATGATACTAATATAGAATTAGTAAAAAAATGGCTTCAGGTATTTTATGATGATTTTTCTCTAGTAGATGATAGCCCATCAAAGATACCCAATTTAGATAGTTTTATTGAAAATAGACATGATCAAAGTGCGTTTTCAATACTTTCAAAAATTTACAATATGAAAGTTATTAAGTCTTTTGAATTTGACTCTAAAAATCCAATATATCCAATATTATTTATTAGAGATAAAAAAGACATATATGATTTTATTATAGAAGTTTCATGCGAAAAAAACATAAAGAATATTTGCTGGTATATTTCTTCTTTTAAATATAGAGAGATGCTTAAGAAATATTTTAAGCTGAATTTATATGAATTAATAAATATTTATTTTTTATATAATAAAGATTTTAGTAAATTTAAATATATCAAATGTAATAATTTTATATTAGATACTATCATCAAATTATTTTTTAATAAATTAAAGAAGAATCTTATAAAAGCAATAGAAAATAATGTTAATGATGTTCAAAATGTTATTGATACAATGTCAAAATATGGATGTCCATTTAATAAATAATATTTTATTGTTATTGCTGTGTATAAACTTATTTAAAACTTAGAAGATAAATACAGAAATTTTAAGCGTATATAAAATTTATTCTATATAATTTTTTAGAGAACAATTTTTATTAGCAGTAATAAAAGTAATAATAATTTTATATTTTTCAATTATAAATGTTTTATGTATTGTTTAATATTAAAAAAAGTATATAATAGATTCATATTAAAAAATGATACAATGACATTAAAAATATAATCAATAATAGGAGAAATAAATATGGCAGAATTGCGTTATAATCCATTGCTTGGAGATTATGTTATGATAGCTAGTCATAGGCAGTCTCGTCCGCAGATGCCTAAAGACTATTGTCCGTTTTGTCCCGGCAGCGGAAAAGTACCGGATACTTATGAGGTTCTTTGTTATGATAATGACTTTCCTGCTTTATCTTCTGAGCCTCCTTATCCGGATGAAGTAGATAATGGTAAAATGTTTAAAACAGCGCCTTCTATAGGTAAATGCGAAGTTATTTTATATTCTCCGGATCATAATACCACTTTACCGGAACTTCCTGTAGAGCATATTGCTAAATTGGTAGCTTTATGGCAGGAAAGAATGAAAGTTATAGCAGAAAACAAAAAAATAAAATATATTATGCCTTTTGAAAATAAAGGAGAAGTTGTAGGCGTTACAATGCCGCATCCTCATGGACAGATATACGGCTACAGTTGGATACCTTTGAGAATTAAAAGAAAAATAGAAATGGCTTCAAGCTATTATAATACTAACTGCAGAAATCTTTTTATGGATATGATAGAGCAGGAGATTGAAGACAATAGAAGGGTAATTTTTGAAAATGATCATTTTATATGTTTCCTTCCTTTTGCTTCAGAATATCCTTATGGTATAATGATAATGCCTAAAAAGAAAACACTTTCAATAACTGATTTTAATAAAGAAGAAAGTTTATCTCTTGCTGATGCTTTGAAAAAGGCTGCTTCTACATTAGATTTGTTATTTGATATGAAATTTCCTTATATGATGTGTATGTATAGTGCACCTGTTAATGATGGATTTAATTATAGCGATATATGGAATTATCATATAGAATTTTTTCCTCCTATGAGAAGTAAGGAAAAACAAAAATTCAATGCTTCTTCTGAAACAGGAGCTTGGGCACCTTGCAATCCTACAAGTCCTGAGGAAATGGCTGCCCAATTAAGAACGGCATATATTAGATATATGGGAATGTAAAACTTGCTGAAATTTACTATTATAATACCGCACAGAGTTGGTGAAAATATAGAAAAAACATTAGAAGGGGTATATCTGTCTAATTACCCTAAGGAATATATTGAAATTTTTCAAGCAGAGGGAACTCACCCTACAGTACAGAGAAATGAATGTATTAAACAATCATCAGGAGATATTGTATATTTTATAGATAATGATTCTATTGTAAGTGCTGATAATATCAAAGAAGCTAGTATTATATTTGAATCTTATGAAAATGTTGCAGTAGTAGGAGGACCTGCTATTCATAAAGTTAATTCAATTACAGAAATGTATATTGATAAATGTATGAAATCTTATTATGCTGTTGGTCCTATAGCAAATAGATATAAATCTAATGATGGGGATATGAAAGAGGGTACTGATAGAGATGTTATACTTTGTAATTTGTTTGTAAGACGAAATGTGTTATTTGAGGCTGGACTTTTTAATGAAAAGTTATACCCGAATGAGGAAAATGCTCTAATAGATAAAATACTTTCTCTTGGATATAAACTAATATATAATCCAAAGATAATAGTGGAAAGACCTCCAAGAGCGAATTTGAAATTGTATATAAAAATGCTTCTTAATTATGGGAGAGGCAGATTTGAGCAGTTATTCAGAGATTTTAATGTTAAAAATTTGATATTTATTTTACCTTCATTATTTGCTGTCTATATACTTTTAAATCCTATAGTGTTAGGTATTTATCATTTTTATAAATTAGATATATTGAAATTTTATTTTCTTCCATTATTAGTTTACATAATAATGACTTTTTTTGCCGGTGTTGTATATTCTTTATGTGATAAAGGCTTTATATCAAAAATTCTGGGTATAATCATATATCCTTTTATGTTTTTTATTACACACTTTTTTTACGGGCTTGGATTTTTTTATGGAATTATTAGAATAATAACTAAATTTAAAAGAGTTGCCACTTTTTCTATAAAAAAATATAAATCTTTTGAATAGAAATCTATCTTTTTGTTTATTCATAAGATAAGCATATATTTTTATATTGTACTAATTAGATGTATATATTAAAATATAAAAATTATTTGAATTAAAATTTATGATTATAGTTATTAGTATTATTTATACTAATAGTATGCATTATTTATTAGAAAATATTTAAAAAATATAATAAAGTTTGTTTTTTATTAAAATAAATATTTGCAAATTATAATTATTTATGATATACTCTATAGAAACTTATATTAATTAAAAAAAGGTTATAGGTGTCAAGTACATACGAAATAATAACTTTAGATGGTCCTTCCGGGGCAGGTAAAAGTACAATAGCTAAATTATTAGCCAAGAAATTATCTTTTAAATACTTAGATACAGGAGCTATGTACAGAGCCGTAACCCTATATATGATCAATCATAATATTAATATAAATAATAATAGTGAAGTCATATCAGCTCTTAATAATTTAAGTATTAACTTTGATAATGCCGGCAGAATATATTTAGATAATGAAGATGTAACAGAGGCTATAAGAAGTATGGAAGTTGTTAATCTTGTTTCTAAAGTTTCTTCTATAAGCATTGTAAGACAGAATATGGTATCTCTGCAAAGAAAAATAGCAGAAGGCGGTAATTATGTAGTAGATGGTAGAGATATAGGCAGTGTAGTATTCCCAGATTCCAAATATAAGTTTTATATGGATGCTTCTTTAGATGAAAGGGCTAAACGAAGATATAATGAGGAATTATCTAAGGGTAAGAATATCAGTTATGAAGATATTCGCGAAAGTATAAGAAAAAGAGATGAGTTTGACTCAAATAGAGAAGATAGTCCGCTTGTTGTACCTAAAAATGCAAATATAATAGATACTACCAGCATGACTATTGATGAAGTTGTTGAAAAAATCGCTAATGTGATTTTTAATATAAAGTCTAATTAAATATTAGATATTTTTTAACCTGTCAAAGTACAGGAGGGAGAAGGAACAATGGAAGATAATAAAAATTTATCAAATGATGAAATTGAATTTCGTAAGGCTTTAGAAGAAAGTGATAATACATTTTTAAGCCGAGGCAAAATCGTTAAAGGCAAAGTAGTGCAGTTTGATGACACTGATGTTTTTATAGATTTTGATTCTAAATCTGAAGGTAAAATAAAAAGAAGCGAATTTGATAAAGAACCTATTATTGGGGAGGAAATAGAAGCTATTGTTTCAGGCGAAGATGATAAAGGTTATGTTATATTGTCTAAGAGTGAAATAGATAAGAGAAAATCTCAGGAATTAATAGATAATGCTGTGAAAAATAATTCTTCAGTTACCGGAGTTGTTAAAGAGGTTATTAAAGGCGGATTTAAAGTATCTATAATGGGACATCAGGCATTCTGTCCTTTTTCTCAAATAGACTTGGCTAGAGGAATTAAAGAATCTGATTATATAGGTAAAGAATATGAGTTTAGAGTAATTAAGAAAAATGGAAGAGATGTTGTAGTTTCAAGGAGAGTTTTACTAGAAGAAGCTCAAAATGCCGGAATAGAAACATTCTTAAATAATCTTCAGGAAAATGATATTATTAATGGTAAAGTAAAAAATATAGAGAAATTCGGAGCTTTTGTTGAAATTACTCCGGGTTTTGACGGATTTCTTGCTATACCTAATATGTCTTGGGATAAAGTTGTAAATCCTAAATCTATAATATCAAAAGGCGAAGAGAGAATGTTTAAAGTTCTTCATATTGATAAAGAAAACAAAAAAGTTGATTTAGGTATTAAACAATTAGATGAAGATCCTTGGGGTAAATTTGTTGAGCAGTATCATATAGGCGATGTTATTCAGGGTGAAGTTACTAATGTTAAAAAATTCGGTGCTTTTGTTAAGGTTACTGATGGTATAGAGGGACTTGTTCATGTTTCGGATTTAAGTTGGAATTCTCATGTTAATAATCCGGCTGATTTCGTTAAAAAAGGTGCTTTCTTAGAGTGCAAAATACTTGATATGAATGCTGCAGAAAGAAAACTTACTTTAGGATTAAAGCAGGTTAAAGAAAACCCTTGGGACACAGTTGAAAGAGATTTTCCTGTTAAATCTGCCGTAAAATGTAAAGTAAAAAGAATCATTAAAAACTTTGCTGTATTTGAACTGCCTAATGGCTTGGAAGGAATATGCGATATAAGCGACTTCGATTGGAGAAATAATATAGTTAATATGAAAGACTATGTAAAAGAAGGTGAAGAAGCTAATATGGTCATAATGTCTATAGACAGAGATAAGCAAAGAATTAAATTAAGTTATAAACATACTAAAGATAGTCCTTGGAGATTATTTGAAAAAGCACATCCTCAAGGTTCTATAGTTGATGGTATTGTAAAAGCTATAGTTGATTCAGGTGCTATTATTTCTTTAGAAGATGATTTGGAAGGATATATGCATGTTTCTCAGGTAGAAATTCCTAAAGGCAGCACTTTAGAAGATGTTCTCAAAGTAGGAGAAACTTATCCTTTTGTTGTAAGAGAAGTTAATAAAAGTAAAAGAAGAATCTCGCTATCTAGAAGAGAATATATGGAAGCTCAAAATAAAAAAGAAACACAAAATTACATTTCTAAAGCAGAGCCTACTTCTCTAACTTACAATCCTTTTGATAATATTAATAACTAATTTTATAAATAATTATTTGAAATAAAAAAATCCTAGTATCATTATGGTATTAGGATTTTTTATTATAATATTTTGATATTATTGACAAATGAATCAATTAAAGTATAATTATTAGATATATTTTTTGAGAAGGTATTTTATGAAAAAGATTCTTATTATATCATCGGAATATACAGGACATGGACACAAAAGTGTACATACTTCACTTTTACAAGGTTTTAAATCACTGTACTGTGAAGAAATAGAATGTAAAGTTGTAAATGGTTTTACACTTGGTAATCTGGCTCTTATGGCGACAGAAAGGCTTTATAACAGCTGCATAAAATATGCACCGAAATTATGGTACAGAATTTTTAAATTTTCTTTTAAAAATAAAGATATTATCAATAAAAATAATGCTTTTCATGTTAAAAGCAAATTTTTAAAACTTATAAAAGAATATAAGCCCGATATAATCATCAATGTTCACCCTATGTTCAGTGGGAGTCTTTTGAATATCTTAAAGAAGAAAAATATAAATATAAAATTTTTCATCATAATAACAGATTTAATTACAATAAGTAAATTATGGTTTGATAATAGGGCAGATAAAATTATAAGTCCTTCTTATGAGGCTTCTGAATATATGATGAAAAATGGTGTAGATAAGGAAAAAATTATCACATTCGGCTTGCCTGTAAGAGAAGGATTCTCTTCATCATTTAAAAGTAAAGAAGAGGTTGTAAAAAATACAAATATTAATAATACATTGAAAATACTTCTTCTCAACAATTCTGAAAGAACTAAAAGACTTATTTACATAATAGATGGTTTATATGAAAGATATAAATGCGAAGTAACAGTTGTATGCGGAAGAAATGAAAAAACATTTAATACATTAAATAAAGTATATTCTTCAAAAGATAATAAGCCTACTATAATAGGATACACACAAGAGCTTCCTAGATTGTTTCATGAGAATGATATCTTAATAACAAGATCTGGTCCTACAGCTATAATAGAAGCTATTAACTGTTTAATACCTATTGTATCTATGGGGGCTTTACCGGGACAGGAAGAGGAGAATCCTATATATATTGATAATAACGGATTAGGTTATGATACTAGTTCTACAGATGATATATTTAATAAAATAGATTTGCTTGTTGCTAATAATAGAGAGAATTTAGTAAAAATGAGAGAGAAACAATTTGATTATTACGGCAGAGATGTAAGAGAAAAGATAGTTAAATATATTGCTGATGAATTATTTAAAGACTCAGAAAATAAATAAAATCTTTTTATAATGATAAAAAGTATTATATAGATTAAGAGGTTAATATATATTGATTACCAATGCAAAGATGAAAGAACTGATTTCAGATATTGATTTATCAAATATAGAATTAAAAAATTATTATTCTATATTTGAAAGAGAAAATTATCAAAATGAAAAATATTGGGTTATTAGTAATGAGGCAGATTGTACTATGTGTAAAGCTCCTGCAAATATAGATAATCTTTCTAATTTTGAATGGGATAATAATGAGATATATATAGCAAACAGCCTAGATATAAAACAGGTTTTAACTTTATCTTTAAAAATGTTTATGTCCTTGAAAAAGATTCTTGAAGAAAATTATTATTATCAGGTATTTGATTTAATATTATCTGTATCAGAAATGAAAGATGATATTGCTCCTAATGCCAATATAAGATTTTATGCTGTAAGAGACAACTTTAGAATAATAGATTTAGAAAACATTGACAATTATAAATCAGAAGCATTTTTAATAGAAACAGTTAATCAAAATTAATATTTTAAGTTTTATTTGAATATATTGGTCATTTGTTTTAATTTACTAATCTATATATAAAAGATAAATTATATATAAAATATACTTGATATTTATTTGGTAAAATGTTATAATATTCTAACAATGGAAGGTTATAAAATAGATTAATGTGTAGATTCATGTTTTTCTATTTTCTTAAAATTAATTAGATAATAGGAGAATCTAAAAATGGCTGATAAGACAATATGTTTTTGTATGGCGGTAACTGAAAATCAAATTAGAGATGCTATCAAATCAAAAAAATTAAAAACAGTAGAAGAAGTTTCTAATGCTACTAAAGCTGGAACCGGATGCGGCGGATGTCAGGCTGCAATAAAACAAATCTTAGATGAGATGAATAAATAATTTTAAAATAAAAAAATATTTTTATATTCCAAAATTATTTAATATATTTATATTAAATTATTAACTTAGATGGAGGTAAGAACATGTGGGAATATACAGATAAAGTAAAGGATCATTTTATAAATCCTAGAAATGTAGGGGAGATAGAAAATCCCGATGCAGAAGCTATGACAGGCAGTATTGTCTGCGGAGATGCACTTAAATTAACATTAAAAATCAATAAAGATACTGAAGTCATAGAAGATGCAAAATTTCAAACATTCGGCTGTGCTTCAGCTATAGCAAGCAGCAGTATATTAACTGAGATGATTAAGGGTAAAACTCTTGATGAAGCTGCCAAAATTACTAACAGAGATATAGCTTTAGAGTTAGGAGGTCTTCCTGAAGAGAAGATGCATTGTTCTGTTATGGGAATGGAAACTTTAGAAAAGGCAATTAACAATTACAGAGGAATTGCTACTGAAGATGATGAACATGATGAAGGAGCTATTATTTGTAAATGTTTTGGTATAACAGATACTAAAATAAAAAGAGCAATTAGAGAAAATAACTTAAAAACTGTAGATGAAGTTACTTTCTATACTAAAGCAGGCGGCGGATGCGGAGCTTGTAAAGTTAAAATTGAAGATATACTTAATGAAGAATTGGCTGAGATGGAGAGAGAAGCTAAAAATGCTCCTATGACTACCGTTCAGAAAATTAAAAAGATAGAAGAGGCTTTGGAGAGAGTTATTAATCCTATGCTTAAGATGGACGGCGGAAGCTGCAGACTTGTAGATGTTGATGGTAATAAAGTTATGATAGAGTTTAAGGGAGCTTGTTCTTCTTGTGCTTCTTCAAAAAATACTTTGAAAGGTTTTGTTGAGCCTAAATTGCAGGAACTAGTAAATAAAGATTTAGAAGTTGTAGGTGTTTGATAGGAGCGGTATATGTCAGATAAAAAAATAATATATATGGATAACAATGCCACTACTAGAGTATATCCTGAAGTTTTGGAGGCTATGCTTCCTTATTTCAAGGATCAGTATTTCAATCCTTCTAGTATGTACACTCCTGCAGGTGCTGTTCATAGAGAGATGGAAAAGGCTAGAGAACAAGTTGCTGATTTTTTAGGATGCGAACCTATAGAAGTATGTTTTGTTTCTTGCGGAAGTGAGGGTGATAATATGGCTATTAGGGGAACTATAGAAGCATATCCTACTAAGAATCATATTATAACTACAAAAGTAGAACACCCTGCGGTTATAGAGACATGCAAAGATTTGGAAAGACATGGTTATAGAGTTACTTATCTTTCTGTAGATAATGACGGTAATATTGATATTAATGAGTTTAAAAGTGCAATTAATGAAAATACTGCAATAGTATCTATAATGTATGCAAATAATGAAACAGGTGTTATTTATCCTATAAGAGAGATAGGGCAGATAGTAAAAAATGCTGGTGCGGTATTCCATGTTGATGCTGTTCAGGCTGCTGGTAAACTGCCTCTTAATATGAAAGATGAATCTTATATTGATATGCTTACAATAGCTGGTCATAAAATACATGCTCCTAAAGGAATTGGTGCTTTATATATAAAAAATGGTACTAAATTAAGAACCGTTTTAACAGGAGGGCATCAGGAGAGAGGCCGCCGTGCCGGTACTGAGAATGTTCCTTATATTATTGGTTTGGGCAAAGCTGCTTCTATGGTTAAGGCTGAACTTCCTAGATTTATGGAGCATACTGCTAAACTCAGAGATACTTTAGAGGCTGAAGTTTTAAAAAGAATAACTGATGTTAAAATAAATGGTAAGAATGCTAATAGAGTAAGCAATACAGCGAATATTAGTTTCAAAAATATAGAAGGAGAAGCCATACTGCTTTTATTAGACGGATATGGAATTTGTACTTCAAGCGGAAGTGCCTGTTCATCTGGTACATTAGAACCTTCCCCTGTACTTCAAGCTATGGGAGTACCTTTTGAATATGCACACAGTTCTACAAGATTTTCTTTGTCATTGGATAACACTATGGATGAGATAATGTATACCGCTGACGCTATAGAAAAGATTGTAGCAAGATTGAGGGATATATCTCCTTATAGGAATTAAGAATTAATATTTTAATTTTTTAATAGCTCATCATTTATATGATGGGCTTTTTTATTAATTATATGATAAAAAACATGAAATTATTGTATGCATAGGAGCCAGAGATATTGCATTTAAGTATTCCTTAATTTCCTAAAGTAAACAAACGGTGTATCATAATTTAAAGTAGAGTGTATGCGTTTGTAGTTCCAAAAATTATTATATTTTCTTAATTTTTGATAAGGAGATATATCGAATGATTACCTATTCTTTGTATTTCTATAATTATAGTTTCACCTGATTTAGTTTTAGCTTTAACATCTGCAATACTTTCCTTATCAAAAACATTTTCTTTTAAGTTAAAACTATTCAAAACTTCTATATATTCAAAAGGCTCTTGATTAGCATCTATTCTCACAGAATTAATGAGATTTTTTAATATATGCTCATGTCCCTCTTTTGCAAACATATAACGCATAAAATAATCATTAAGTACATTAAAATTTTTATTATTTTGTCTCAATTCCATAAACTTATTATAATGAAATATTAATTCTTTGTCAAACAATATTGACATAATATACCAATATACTGTATAATCAAAAAAATATAATCAGAATTAAAAAATGTTTATGATGAAAGTATTAGGCGTTATTATATTTATTATTAGTTCGTACATCTCTTATGCTCAAGTAAGTGAAGATTTTAAAAATTTAGCTCTAACAAATAAAGAATCAGCATTAGCACAATCAGTATATTCTGAAAATCTTGATGAGTTCAAATATGTAATTGAAAACAATAAAGAATATATAACCTACTCTATAACGAATAGTAGCTATGAGTGGTATGACTATATACCTAATTTAAGCACTAATAATTTCTCTAATTTCGTAAAAGTTTTATTAGATAATGGAATGGATATTAACGAGAAAAATAATGCTGGAAAAAGCCTTATACTTGATGTAAGTAAGTCCTACGATTCACATCGTAAACCTAAATTCGGTACAAGTGAAATTATAGGAGTTCCAGATAGTAAATATAAAATTGAAACACTGATGAATCTTGGAGCAAATATTAATATACAAGATAATGAGGGAAATGGTATACTTCACTATATACTTTCTAGAGATAATATAGGAATAGAAGAATATGATATTTTTGAAATGCTTATAAAAAACGCAGTAAATATTAATTTACAAAATAATGACGGAGATACTGCACTTCATAAGATTTCATATAAAAAAAATAATGGGCATAGAGATATTGATATGGAAAAAAAAGTTATATCTCTTTTGATAGAAAATAATGCAGATAAAAACATAAAAAATAATAATGGAAAAAAAGCGTATCCCGGAGCATTTATATATAATATAAAATTAATTTTTAGTAAAATATTTAATGATATATTATACCCTATTTTTATACTTCTACTTATAATTATAGTTGCTATACCATCTTTTATATTCTATGTAATATCAGGATTTATTGAAAATATAGCTGGTTTTTTCAGATAATTGATTTTTATTCTGCTTAAAATTATATATGCTGAAAATTTTTAATTTAAAAAAGTATATAATAATATTATGAACAAATATGCATCTCCAATATATAAATACAAAGGAAGAGTTAATTTAGTAATCTCTTTAATATCAGCTTTAATAAATTTAACAGCATTATTCAATATAAATATAACATTTAATGCATTATATTTATTTAGTTTCTTTTCAGTATTTATATTTATCAATTCCCGTACAGTTGATACTAATATTTTTAAAAATTACAAGAAAGAAATTAAAAATAAAACTCTATTTTCTTTTATTGGTTTTATTATATCATTAATTTTATATATTTTAATTACAAAAAATGTTTTTAATAAAGCAGTAGTATTTAATTATATATACGCACCTCTTCCTATTATGAATTTTATTTCTATAATGCTAGCTAATACAGTATATTTTATATTAGAAAAACTTTTTATAAATGAAGATAAACATTTCTTTAACATTAAATGCATTTCAAATATATTATTAATATCATTTGTGTATGCATCAGTTTTTATAGCATTATATTTATCTTATGAATATAAATACATTGTTATTTTATTAACTATATCAAACTCTTTACTGTCATCTGCAATACTATCAATTTTCAATATAATGTCATCTAAGTTTATGAATCCTTGGATCAGATTTATATTTGTAAATGCTTGTTATATAATATCTTTAATTTTATCTTTAATAATATCTTCTATTATAATAGCAATTTTTTTTACATTCACAATAAAAATGTTTATTATAATTTCTATAATAATATTATTATCATTTATCATTTCTCTTTTATTAGCCCATTATATAAAAGCATATTCATATTTATAAATAGAAATCAAAATATAATTTTTTATATTATAGTTTTTCTATTTTTTCTATACTAAGCCCTGTTAATTCGCTTATAAGATTTAAATCCATATTTTTATTTTTCATATTTCTAGCCAGAGAATATTTTTCTTGTTCTATACCTTTTTTCATTCCTTCTTCTATACCCTTTATACGCTCTTCATTAAGCATTAGAACATTAAAATAATCTCTCTCATAATTACTGTAGCCGCAAATACTGATGTGCCGATGTAAACATTAGAGATATATCAGGAGAAACTGCATTATATTATAGTATTGAGCATAATAGTTTCGGACAAAAAAATGAAACAGAAAATGCTATAAAAATACTTAATTTATTAATAAAATACGGTGCTGATGTAAATACTAAAAACGATAAAGGAACATCTCTTCTTGATGTATCCTATAGAATTTCAGAATCTTTTGATAAAAATAAAGAAATGTTTAAAATATTAGTTGAAAATGGTTTTGATTTAGAGTCAAGAATAAAGGAGGATAGTTCTGATTATGATTATACTCCTTTAATGATTGCTGTTTATAAAGAAGACTATGATATGGTTAAATATTTGCTTGATAAAGGTTCCAATCCTAATACAGCAAATAATGAAAACAAAACAGCTTTAATGATTGCTAATGATGATGGAAATTATGATATTTCAAAATTACTTATACAACAAAATTTTAAAGAAGAGCTTTCTAATAGTTTTGATTCTTTCTCAAGTTAGAAATATCTTTAAAATTTTTGAGATTCTGTTCCAGCATTATATTATTATAATTAATGTTATTCTTATCTATTTTTTCATCTATCTTATCATCAACATTATTATACAATTCTTTTTTTAATTCATTTATAAGTTCATCATATTTTAAGCTGTCTTTATTCATAGTTTCCGCTGCAAATTTTAATAAATCTTCATCCTGTACAATCTCTTTAATAATATGTTTTTTTTCATCTTCTGTTATTTTATCATTAGAAAAAATATTTTCTAAATCTTTTTCCAGCTTGTCTATTCTTTCATAAATATTCACAATTTTATTATCAAGAGAATTTCCGCCATCTTCTATTAAATCTTTTTTTATCATATCATCATTTGCAGCCATTAAGATATTCCTCGTTTTATTATATTGTTATATTAATTAGATAAAATTAAAACATAACAGTAAAATATCGTCATTATTATACTTATAATTTAAAATCAAAAAATTATTGTTGATATAATTTTATTTATGCTTTATACATGTATTCGTAAAAATATATGATTAGAGGTTTAATATTGGCTAAAGTATTAGGACAAACAACTCCTTTAAAAATAATGGCTGGAATATATAAAAGCGGCCGTCTTCATCATGCATATCTTTTTTACGGAGATGAAGGAATTGGAAAATTTGAAAGTGCTTTAAACTATGCTAAAGCTATTTGCTGTGAGAGAGGAAACGGAACTTACTGCGATGAATGCAAATCGTGTAAAATGATAGATCAATATAAACATCCGGATGTCATAGTAGCAGCTACAGATGAGAGATTTAGAAATGCTGAGCTTTATTTTAATCAGTATTTAGAATATAAACTTCCTCATTTATTTAATAATTTTTATACTTCATGCCGTTCTATACTGTATAAAGTAGAATCTATGCTTTTTGATAGTTATGACAATTATCCTGTAAGCGAACCTAAAGAATATATGCTTGGAAGTAAAAAAGAAACTTCAAGATATGCTCTTATAGAACCTTATTATTTGGCTGCAAATTATACTTTAAATGAGTTAAATGCTGATAATGCCGAGTTTATAGATTCAATATTTAGAAATAAATCAAAAGAAGCTTTAAATATAGCCAAAAATAAAGGCGGAAAGAAAAAAATTTCAATAGAAGGAGATTTTTTCAGTGCCTTAAAAAAAATATATTATAATATAATACATACCGTAATTCCTCTTGATACCGTAAGAAATATTATCGAATTAACATACAGAAAGCCGAGAATATCAAATAAAAGAATTATTATCATAGAAGGCATAGAATTAATGGATAAGAGGGCACCTAATATATTTTTAAGAACTTTAGAAGAACCTTCCGACAATAATATATTTATTCTAATAACTTCAGATACTAATAAATTGGTTCAAGATGGTATGAAGCCTCTTCGTTCGCGAATGATGGAATTAAAATTTTCACCGTTGTCAGAAAATACTTTAAGATCCATATTAATGAAGAGATTAAGGCTAAATGAGGAAAAAACAGCCCTTGCACTAGAAAATTCTTATGGAAGTGTTGCTAAAGCAGTGAAATATGTACTTGACAAAAAATCAAATACAAGCGATAATATATACAAAGTATTATTATCTTTTATGGACGCTGCATTAAATAATGTTCCGCCTCAAATAGCCTCCTTAACTTCCCTTTTGAGCGAAGGAGAATATGAGATTACGGATGCTATTATAGAAATGATAAATATTCTTAAAAAGTCTTTAGAAGATAAATACCTTGGAATAGAAAATAGAGATTATATATTTCCTAGTTCTATTTCAGATGAAAGTATTGTATGGACTATTGATGAATTAGATTCAGCAGTCAATATTCTAATAAATACAAATACTCAACCTAAAATGCTGCTTTATAAAACTTTAGGCAACATTTATATGTGGTTACACAATTATAATAAAAACTTATAGGAGTTATACATGAAAAAACTATTTCTTGTATTAAGCGTAATGATTCTAGCGTTAAGTTCAGCATACGCTCAGGATGAAACAGCAGCAGAAACTACAGATACCGCTGCAACAGAACAAACTGCTGCTACAGATGAAAATCAAGGAGCTTCAGAAAATACTAACACTGTAAATGAAGTATCAGCTTTTGCACCTTCTTTTGTTGATTTAAGGAATACTGATGATGCTGCTCTTGATAAAGAATACAATCTTCTTCAAACTAATCTTACTAAAATAAGAGAAGATTATTTATTCAGAATACTTTATAAAGCCAACAAAATATTAGAACGTTATACTAATGTTAATTTCATTGATACTAATGAAATGTTCTACAATGCTGTTTACTATTACGATTTAGTTGCTAATCCTATAGCTAATGATAATAATGTGGATATAGCTCTTTATGAATTAGATAAATCTTTCAGACTTTATGATGAAGTAAAACCTATTTATGAAATACTTGGAAAAACTAATGAATTAGCTCAGGCTGATTATGAATTAAATCTATATGCTGGAATATTTAATCTTTTCAAAGGTACTGCCGGATATTATGCAAAAAGCAGATATCATTTAATGAATGCTTTGAATAATGAAAAAGCAGGGCAGAATAATACTACTAATTTGATCATGTTAAATACTTATTTAGCAGGCGTTAACTATAACTTAGCTACTATCAATCAGAACAGCGATGTAAGTAAAGTTTATTTCCTAAATGAAATGTTCAATAATCTTTGGGATCTAACTACTTTGAAAACAGCTGATGAAAATATTAAAACTGCTAAATATAAATTATTAATAACTAAATACCATAAAGTTTTATACACTACTTCTGAAAGATTTAGAACTACATATTCTAAATACTATGATGAATTAGGTTTCGTTTATGGTGATACTGAAGATGAAATATTAAGCAGAGAAAAAATGCCTGTTTATAAAGATTATGAAAATGAAGCAGCTGATCCAGCTACCACAGATACAACAACTGCTGCAGAAACAGAAACTGCCGCTGATACTGCTAATTAATAAAAAAATTGACAAATAAATTTAGAGGCATGCCATATTTTTGGTATGCCTTTATTTATTATTAATAGTAATTTTTACTAATAAAGTTTTTCTTTTATTTAATAAGTGCTTGACATTAATTTAAAATAGTTTATTATTATTAATAAAATAAAAATGAAGGAGTAAAATATATGTTTGATCTAATGAAATTACCTTACGGAAAGGAAGATTTAGCACCATATATGTCTTCCAACACATTGGATTTCCATCATGGAAAACACTTAAATACTTATGTAACTACTCTTAACGATTTAGTATCTAAGGATCCATCATTACAAGGAAAAAGCATTGAAGAATTGATTACTTTATCACATAACAATGCTGATAAACAAGCAGTATTTAATAATGCTGGTCAAGTTTATAACCATGAAGAATTCTTCAAAATGCTTAAAAAAGATACTGCTATACCTGCTGAAGTAAAATCAAAAATTGAAGCAGATTTCGGTTCTTTTGATGCTTTCAAAGAAGCATTTACTACAGGCGGTAAAACTCAATTCGGTTCAGGATGGGTTTGGCTTGTAATGAATAACGGTAAATTAGAAGTTAGAAAATATGCTAATGCTATGAACCCTGTTGCTGATAAAGTACATGGTGTTTTAACTTGCGATGTTTGGGAACATGCTTATTATTTAGATTATCAAAATAGAAGACCTGATTTCTTAACTACCTTTGTTGATCATTTAGTAAATTGGGATTATGTTGCTGAAAGGATTAAACTTGCTAAATAATATAGTGTAAACTAATTATTTATATACACTTTTTAGGAGAATTAAAATGAAGGATTTAAAAGGTACAAAAACAGAAAAGAACTTAAATGAAGCTTTTGCCGGCGAATCTATGGCTAGAAACAAATATACTTATTTTGCTAGCGTAGCAAGAAATGAAGGTTATGAACAAATAGCTGCTATTTTCCTTGAAACAGCTGAAAATGAAAGAGAACATGCTAAAGTACACTTCAAATATCTTAACGGTATAGGTGATACACTTCAAAACTTACAATCTGCTTGGGAAGGTGAAAACGAAGAATATGAAAATATGTACCCAAGAATGGCTAAAGAAGCTACTGAAGAAGGTTTCGATGAAATAGCTCGTTCTATGAAATTAATCGGTGATGTTGAAAAAGAACATAGAGAAAGATATGCTAAATTAAGAGAAGCTGTAAAAAGCGGAAGTGTTTTCAAAAAAGCTACTAAAGTTCAATGGAAATGCAGAAACTGCGGTTTCATAGTTGAAAGCGAAGAAGCTCCTGAACTTTGCCCTGTTTGTAAACATGCTAAGAAATTCTTTGAAGTTCGTGTTGAAAACTTTTAATTTTTAGAATTTATATTGTTTAAAAAAAAGAGAGAGAGAAATAATTTTCTCTCTCTTTTGTCTTTAATGAGTTAATCTATTATCAAGCTATTAATTTTATATTATCAGATACAAAAGAAGAAAATATATCAAAAATTATAGGATCTATTTTTACCTCCACATCTAAATAATTTTCCCTAATATATAGCAATCTATTATCAATGCTGGAAGAATTATTAACCCTGTCAAACAAATCTATTATCTCAAGAACCTTAGATGGAAAATATGATACACTGTTAAATTTCAATGTATCATTATAGTCAAAACTTACAGCATAATCTAAATTATAAGCTCCATTTGAATTTATTGCTGTATTATAATAATTTAAAAATCTCCGTTTCCATATCCATAATACTCGTTATGAAGAGCAACTATCAAAGATATATCATCATTATATCTAATAAAATGTTTCAAATAATAGTAGCATTTATCTGTATTATAATTATTAAAAACATTTGCTATATCATGCCAAAATGCCGCTATAGAAATATTAATTATCTCATTAAATAACATATCTCTTAAACCATATTTATATACATGCTCTAATTTAGATACATTTTTACTTATATTAAATTTTCTGAAAATACTTCTATAGTAAGATGCATATTTTTTATTGAATTTTTTTCTTATATTAATAACTATATTATTATGTATACTATCATTATAATATTTCATAAATCTTACTACAGTAATAAATACTCTATTAGTATGTGATATGATATCATCATTATTTATTGAATATTCTTTAAAATATAAATTAAGCTCTTCACTATCCATTTTATTCAATAATTTTATTATAATTCTTAAACTTAAATCTATAACATCTTTAGAATACTTTAAACCATTTCTAAATGACATATCTTTATTCTTTATAGAATTCATAACCATAATCAAATCAATTCTAGCTATAATAGAAAGTTTTATCAAAATATAATAAATCCTTTCAAAATCTTTTTCTGAAATGCTGCCCCTATTAGAATTAATTTCTTCTACCTCTTTAATCAAAGAAGATAAAAGTTCATTCTTTTTCAATTTAGTAAAATTATTTAAAGTTAAATCTGTCTGATTAAAATAGTTCTTATATAAATCAAATAAATTATTATTATTATTATTATTTTCTTTTATTTCTGCAGTCATATTTACCCTCCTTATCAAGTAAATTTTCTTTACAATTATAGTATAATACAAATATCAGTTTTTGTAAATATATTTTACTTAAAAATATAGAAACATATTAAAAATTTTACATTAAATCATGTTTATAATAAACATTTTATACAAATAGAAAAAATATAATCATAAACTATAAAAAAATCATTGCAATTAAAGTATTTTTGTTATAGAATGTTTTATTAAAACATTTTGTATCTAAATTCATATCGAAATTTTAATAAAGAGGAAAAGTAATTATGTCTATTAATATTAAAGAAGCATTAACCTTTGATGATGTATTATTAGTACCAAAAGAATCAGATATTTTGCCTAAGGATGTAGTTCTAAGAAGAAAATTAACAAAAAAAGTAACATTGAACACACCATTAATAAGTTCACCAATGGACACTGTAACAGAATCTAAAATGGCAATAGCTATGGCATTATGCGGAGGATTGGGCGTTATACATAAAAATATGCCTTTGGAACAGCAAGCTAAAGAAGTAGAAATAGTAAAAAGTTTTAAAGATATAGAAGACAAAGAAAAAGCTACTTTAGCAGAAGACGGTTCTTTAATAGCGGCAGCTGCTATAGGTATATCTGAAGACAGATATGAGAGAATAGAAAAACTTATAGAAGCAAAAGTTGATTTAATAGTAATAGATACAGCACATGGACATTCAAAAAATGTACTTACTGCTATAAAAGAGATAAAAGATAAATACAAACAAGTTGAAGTAATAGCAGGTAATATTGCCACTGCAGACGGAGCTAAAGCATTGATTGATGCCGGAGTGGATGCCATAAAAATAGGAATAGGTGCTGGTTCTATTTGTACAACAAGAATAATTGCAGGTGTTGGAGTTCCTCAGCTTACTGCTATACATGACGCTTCTGAGATTGCTAAAAAACATAATGTAGGAGCTATTGCTGACGGAGGAATTAAATATTCAGGAGATATCGTAAAAGCATTTGCTATAGGAGCTGATGCTGTTATGGCTGGAGGACTTTTCTCATCTACTTATGAAGCTCCGGGAGATGTTATTATAATAGATGGTAAAAAATACAAGCCTTACAGGGGAATGGGATCTGTTGGTGCTATGATACATGGAAGCAAAGATAGATACTTCCAAAGCGAAGTTGTTAATAAATCTAAATTTGTACCTGAGGGAATAGAGGGAGTTACTGAGTATAAGGGGCATGTTGCTGATGTTGTATATCAAATAGTTGGCGGTATTCGTGCTGGTATGGGATATATAGGTGCTAAAGATATACAGATGCTTCAGGATAAAGCTGAATTTATAAGAATAACTAATCAAGGTTTGGCTGAAAGCCATGTTCATGATGTTAAAATTACTTCTAAAGCTCCTAACTATTAACAATAAAATAATATCTGATAATTTTATTTATACAATGAAGTTATCAGATTTTTTTATTAATTTTATAAAGCAATAATAACTATAAATTTAATTTTATAAAAACTTGAATTTTTTAAACTCTTCTTATATAATTATTAAATTATAATCATTTTTTAATAAAGAATTAAGGATATATATAATGTCATCTAATAAAAAATTTGTACCTAAAAAGAAAAGTCCGGTAATAAAAACTTTACAATGGCTAGGAGTATCTGCTGTTTCAATACTTTTAATAGTTTATTTTTTGGTAGTTGATACAAGAGGAAGTCAAAAAACTCCTACAATAGGATCAGTTAATGGTACGCCTATATATTATACTAGTACAAGTCCTTATGGCAGAGCTTTTAATCAAATAGAAACTTATTATAAAGAAAAGGGTTTGCAAATTAATAATGAAATGTATGGCTATATAGAAGATTTGGCATTTAGACAAGCTGTTTCTACGATTTTACTAAATGATATTGCTAGGAAGAATATTAATGTGAGCGATAATTTTATAGTTGAGGCAATGAAAAGCAAATTTATAGATACTAATGGTGTTTATAATCAAATGGCTTATGAATCATTTATTAAAAACTCTACCCAGTCTGATAAATTAAGAATAGAAAAAGATTTAAAAGAGGATATATTAGCACAAACAATTTATTCTGAGCTTTTTACAAGTATTAAAATAAATCCTCTTGATATTCAAAAAGAATATAAAAGAAATTTTACTAAAAGAGATATAGAGATGGTTTATATAAATGCTGCGGCAATAGTACAGGCTAATGAAATAGCAGATAATGATTTGGAAAAATATTTTACAGATAATAAAACTAATTTTGCACAGGCTGATATTTCTTGGATAATAACTGAAAGCGGCGGAGTTGCTGATAACTTATATAAAACTTTGAAAGATGATATAACTTTATTTGAAAAAACAGCTATGGAAAAAAGTTTTGATACTAATAACTATAAATTAGGATATCTTACTAGAATGCAAATGCCTTCTGAAGATTTTGCTAATAAAATTTTTGCTAATAATACTAAAGGAAGCAATCTTTTACAGCCTATATATGCTAATGGCTACTACTATATTGTATTGGTTAATGATATTAGAATACCTGAAAAATATACTGATGTTAATAAAGAAGTTTTAAGAAGAGAATATTTAAACTCTAATATAAATTCTCTTTTAGAAGCTGAAAAAACTAAACAAGCTGAGGTATTAAAAGCTGCAGTTGCTGGTATTAATAATTTAGCAGCTTTAGATGGAAACGGATATATAAAATATTATAAACCAGCAGAGCCTTTCTCTTACAATCAAGGAAGACTTAATACTGCTGAAGGAACAATTATACCTGACTCTTCAAGCGAATCTTTCTATATGCATATATTCTCTATGCAGCCTAATCAAATAAGCGATGTTATAAAATTAGATAATGGCGTTGCTGTTATAAGATTAGTTTCTGAAGAAAAACCAAATATGGCTGATTTAAATTCTATTAATATAAATACTATTAAAAGACAGAGAATTAATAATATTCAATTAGAATGGGAAAATGAGCATATAGCAGAAGCTAGAGTGAAAAAACATAATATAAGATAAAATCTATTATATTAATAAATAATATAAAAAAGAGGGCTTAAAAAAGTCCTCTTTTATTTTTAAAAAATTATTTTTTTTAACTACTTTTTAAATATAAAAAATACTGCTAATATCAAACATAAAAAACCTATAAAATGATTTATTCTTAAAGTTTCTGTTTTAAAAAATACTACAGTAAAAATAGTAAATATAGTTAATGTAATAACTTCCTGCATAACTTTAAGCTGCATTAATGAGAAAGGACCTCCATTACCTTGAAACCCTATTCTATTTGCCGGAACCTGAAAACAGTATTCAAATAAAGCAATGCCCCAGCTTATTAATATAATTATAGGAAGTGATAATTTAGCAAAGCCTTTTATCTCGCTGAATTTTAAATGTCCATACCAGGCTATTGTCATAAATGTATTTGACAATATAAGTAATACTATAGTTGTTACAGCTTTCATAAGAATATTTTATCCTCCATCTATTCTTGATTAATTTTTATTGATAAAATATTATAAATCATAAAAAATTATTTGCTATATTTATTTTTATAATTTATAAAAAAATATTACCCCCTACTTATCATAGGGGGCATACAGTTTAATTAAATGAAGGTTATAAAATATATTGTATCAATTTAGGGATACAAAGTTGTTGACTATATAAATGCTCTCTAACATTTGTTAGTATATTCTAACATATTTTAAATCTTTGTCAATACATAAAAACAAAAAATTTATTTTTTTATTACTATTACATACGCCCGCCCTTTTTCATTAATAAATTCACATGCAATTTTAACTACTCATTTCTTATAAACTAAATTAGAATATATAGCACCCGCCCAAGCTTAAATTAAATTTTCAACATCTTTAACGCACGGTTAATGCATTTTATTTATTAATTAAATTCTATTATTAATTAATTTATATTCATAGATTTACTTTACGTGCGGATTATAAATTGTAAATCCTAATAAAATTCTGGGTGGGATTTATAATGACAGAAAAGACTATAAAAAAATTATATCTAAAAACCCTAAAATAAACAATAAATATAAAGGGTGGGATTAAAAATAAATCAAAAAATATAAAGAAAAAATAATATAGAGATATGACTATTATATATTCTTAGAAAATACATAAAAAGAAATGACATATATAAAGCCATTTCTTTTATAATTTGTATTTAATATTAAAATTTAAAACTATTAATTTGTTCAACCATATCTTCTATTTTTGTTCTTACTTCTTTTGTAGAACTAGCATTTGCCTCTGCTAAATTACTATTTTCACCGGTAATAGAATTAAGCTGTCTTACAGAAACATTAATTTGATTTATACTGTCAGCTTCTATAACAGCTCTCTCAGATATAGAACTTAATTTAGTAAGCATATCCTGTGCTAAAGATTCTATATCTCTAAGTATTTTTGAAGAGTTTTCAACAGCCTTATTTCCAGCTTCTACTTTATCAAGTGCATCATTAATAGTATTTGTAATGTTTTTAGCTGTTTCATCAACATTCTGAGCTAAAGATCGTATTTCGCTTGCTACTACAGCAAATCCTTTACCTTGATCACCAGCTCTTGCTGCCTCAACTGCTGCATTTAATGCTAATATATTTGTCTGAAAAGCAATAGACTGTATAAGTTTTGTCATCTCTGATATTTTTTTACTAGATTCAGATATCTCACTCATACTGCTTATAATTTCCGAAGATGATTCCACCCCTACTTTAGTAGCATCTGCCACTTTTACACTCATATCTTTAGCATCATTAGACTGAATATTTGTTTCATCAAGCGATGATGATAAAGATTCTATTAGACTAGATAGTTCTTCAAGCGAAGAAGCCTGAGTATTAGTACGATCAGATAAATTTGTACTTCCATCTGAAACAGTATCTATTTCATTATTAATAAAATTCAAAGATTCCTGTAAAGAATGTATAGAGTTTCCAAGAGATTTCTGCATATTCTGTATGGAATTGACTAAAACACCTGTTTGATCTGATTTTTTTAATAATTTATCATCAAAAACAGCATTAAAATGCTTATCTGTCATATTTTTAATAACATCTATAGCTCTATCTAATGTCTGAGATAATGGTGTAACATTCAGCATAACAAGTATAAACTCAATTAATAAAAATCCGATAGCAACTATAACCATTATAATAGAAAGTGTAGTAATTTTATTATTAAGACTAGATGCACTTCCATTTCCAACTAAAAGCCAAGGAGTATTCGCTATACTATGTACCACTGTCCAATTAGATTTTCCTATGCTAAAAGCATAATCTGAGCCATTAAGTCTAGGAGCATTCAATTCTGTATAAATATTTCTTTGCTGATTAAATAATAAATTTGAATCAGTATGCGTAATAAACATTCCATCAAGTGATGCTATAAAAAATTTATTATCTTTATCAGCTTCTAATGATGCAGATATTTGTGAAAATGATATATCCAATCCAACAACACCTTTAAGTATATTATCCTGAATAACTGCTTTAGATATAGTGATAACAGTTTCTCCTGTTTGGGCATCTTTATAAGGTGAAGTTATATATATATCAGAAGGGTTTTTTGCAGCTTCTATATACCATTCTCTTGTAGTTTGGTCAAATCCTCTCAAATTATCTCCGAATACTATTACTAATACTCCGCCATCTTTATAAGGGACTGTTGAACCAAAATATATATTTTTAATATCATCTCTTAAAATTTGAAGCTCTTTAAAAGAATCAAGCATTTGAGTATAATCTGTTTCATATTTAGAATATGATGTTAATACTTCTATTTGTGAATAAAAATGATTAAGCCAACCACTTACAGCTGTTTCATTTTTATTTATGTTTGATAGTATTTCTAAAGAAAATTCTTTTTTATATCTAGGAATAAAATATGAAAGTAAAGAGATGACTATAACTGTTATAAAAATGGAAAATGGAAGTAAAAATTTAAGCATTAATATATACTTTTTTTTCTTATCATTCATAAATAATTCTCCATATAAATAGCAAGCATAGTAATGTAAAACAGTATAAATTTTTATTTTTTATTGTCAAGCAAATTTTTTATAAAAAAAGAGGCTTAAATTAATAAGCCTCTCAATATTTATAATATTAATATAATTATTTTTTTACTTCAATTAAATCATCACCTATATTGACAGAAGAAGCACTTGTAGTATTAACTTCAGAATAATCATCAGAATTGGTAACTATAACAGGAGTAAGAGTAGGATATCCTGCTCCTCTTATTTTTTCAATATCAAATTCTAATAATAAATCTCCTTTCTTAACCTTTTGTCCCTCTTCTATATGTGAAATAAAGTGAGCACCGCCTAATTTTACAGTATCCATACCAACATGTATAAGTAATTCAATTCCATTATCAGAAGTTAATCCTATAGCATGTTTTGTTGGGAAGGCTGTTTCTATTATACCATCATAAGGAGCATAGACTTTTCCTTCTTTAGGTTCAATAGCTATACCTTTACCCATAGCACCGCTTGAGAATGCCTCATCTTTAACACTTTCTAATTTTATTATATTACCTTTTATAGGAGAATATACTTTATCAACTGAAGAAGACGATGCTTTATTTTCAGCTTTTTTATTTTCTTCTTTCTTTTCTTCTTGTTTTATTGTTTCTGCTGCAGTATTTGCAGTATTAACAGATACTTCTTCATCGCTTATGGGATCATGAAGATAATCTTCAAGTCTTGATTTTATCACAGTAACCTTAGGCCCATATATTACCTGTATTCCATTTCCTTTTTTGATAATACCAGCAGCACCGCTTTGTTTTAATAGAGCGTCATCAACTTTAGAAGCATCAAATACTGTTATACGAAGTCTTGTAGCACAGCAGTCTACATCGCTTATGTTTTTCTTTCCGCCAAGTCCGGCTGTTATTAAAGGAGCTTCTTCATATTGTGAAGCTGGAGATAATTCGCCTTCTTTTCCTGCATTTTTAGCAGCTTCAACATCAGATCTTCTATATAGTTTAGGTTCTTCTGTATCTGGTTCTCTTCCAGGTGTTTTCCAGTCGAATTTTTTAATTAAAGCAGAGAATAAGAAGTAGTAAACAAAGAAATAAACAGCACCTACTATTACTATCCATACCCAATTAGTTTTAGCATTGCCTTGTATTATACCGAATAATAATAAGTCTATGAAACCTCCTGAGAATGTCATACCTACTGTAACATGAAGTATATGCATAAGCATGAAAGATATACCAGCAAGTACACAGTGAATAGCATAAAATATTGGGGCTACGAATATAAATGTAAACTCTATAGGCTCAGTAATACCTGTAAGCATAGCTGTTAGGGCAGCAGAGAAAAGCAAAGCACCTACTACCTGTTTTTTCTCAGGTCTTGAAGTTCTATACATAGCCAAAGCGGCACCCGGTAAACCAAATATCATAAATGGGAATTTACCTGTCATAAAACGAGTAGCTTCAACACTGAATGCAGTTGTTGTAGGAGATCCTAACTGGGCAAAGAATATATTCTGAGCACCTTCTACCAAATTGCCGTCTATCATCATAGTACCGCCAAGTGAAGTCTGCCATAATGGAGTATAGAACACATGGTGAAGTCCGAAAGGTATTAATGCTCTTTCTATTATACCGTAGAATAAAGTACCTATATAACCAGAACCGGCTATTAAGTCTCCTAATTTATTCATAACAACCTGTACAGGAGGCCATACATAGTACATTAATATACCTACTACTAAAAACACAATAGAAGATATTATAGGAACGAATCTTGTACCGCCGAAAAATGACAATACTTGAGGAAGCTCTATGTTATAATACTTATTATGCAAAGCAGCTACTCCAAGACCTACTATAATACCACCAAATACACCCATTTGAAGTGATAATATACCTACAACATTTGTAGTAGAACCAGCCAAAAGTTTTTCAGCTCCGCCCATAACTTGTATCATTTTACCTATAGAAGCATGCATTACAAAGAATGCTATAGCTCCTGATAAAGCAGCTACTTCTTTCTCTTTTTTTGCCATACCTATAGCTACACTCATAGCAAATATAATAGGGAGGTTTCCAAATATAATATTACCAGCCTCGCTTAATACTGATAATATATCGTAAGCTATTGTACCAGGTCCCAAAATACCCATTAAATTATAGGTTTCAAGCATTGTAGTATTAGTTAATGAACTACCAATACCTAAAAATAAACCTGCTACAGGAAGCACAGCTATAGGAAGCATGAATGATCTTCCTACCCTTTGCAGTACACCGAAAATTTTATCCTTCATATAAAGAACTCCAGATTATTAAAATATATTTTTTGATAAGAATATGAGAGACATGATAAAATAAAGTATTATGTATACTAATATCACATATAAACATCAATTCTTACTATAAGTATAATAAATTTTTTTATAATTGTATATATTTTTGTCAATAATTTTTGAAATTAATAATATATCTATATTTATTTTATTATATAAATTTAATACTTTATATTATTTAATATGTTAAATAATATTTAAAACAAACTAGGCTCTTCTTACAGAAATTTGTTTTATATTACAAACACTGTATTATATGCAAGATTACATTTTTATTCTAATACTTCTATTTTTTGAATATATTTTTTCTTTGTATTCATCTTTAAGAAGTCCGTCAGTTCCGTAAATATATAGATACTTTTTATAATGCTATTGAAAGGTTTATCTTACAAAGTTTAAATATACTTTTATGAATTTATCCTCTAACATTGAAACAATTTTATTGTGTATTATTTAGAAAATATTTATAATACTAAAAAATACATAATTTTAACAATAATCAATTTATTTAAAATATCTATTCAGTTATTTATGATATTGTTTCAACAATATTATCTGCTTTTAAGACTTCATAAGGTATTGTTAATCTATTTTTTATTATATTAACAACTATAGGTTTTAACTTATAATTTACTATAGCCCTTTTATTATCATTTTCAAACACATCCTCTAAAAATTCTCTATCACTGCTTATCTGAGTATCAACTATAGATGTTAATTCCTGCATTTCATCATCGGACAATAAAAAATTTATAGCTAAATATTCTAAATGTTTGTTAACAATTTTCATAATCTGTACACTATCGTCTTCAATAAAACTATCTACTGTTTTTCCAACAAGTTTATCAGCTACCATTCCGCCAACTATACCGCCTGCAAAAGTTCCAACAGGACCTAAAGCTGATCCAATAACCCCGCCTACAAGTGCTCCTGTGGCATTTCCTGCTGTTTTTATTATATTCTTAGTACATTGCATCTTAGATATTCTCCCTCTTGACATCTTCATCAGCGATATGGTAGAAGTTGTAATAACTTTAATAACAGCTTCATTAGAAAATACAGATTTTTGTGTTATTTTTGCTAATCCTTTTAAAGCATATTTTGTAGCATGTTTAGTTAATGCTTCTGATTGTAATTGAGAATCTATAGTTTTATTTATAAATGTTTCTATTTTAGCCTCATTTTCTTTACTTAATAAAGATGTAGGCATATTAGAATTACGGCCGTATTCATTTATACCAATAATAGCAGATGACTGTATTGATAAATTAATATCATTAGTTCTCCAATATGTAGTAGCTGTATTAACTGCAAAATATATACCAAATGAAGAAATAGATAAAATTTCCTGCTTATGATTATTATATAATACACTTTCTATATTTCCAAATTTTACAGTATTTATAATTTGATGCCTAGTTAAATGGCTTTTTATTATAATATTTTTTGCTTCTTCAGGATCATCAATGTTGTTTATAGAATGATTTAATATTTTTTCTTTCATTTTTTCTATTGCCGCTTCATAAAAATCTTTTGGAACTTCAAAACTTAATGCTTTACCATCATCATCATAATATTTATATTGTTCTTTGCCTGTATCTGCATCTTTTATAAACATACTATTAATGGTTTCTTCTACATTTTTATATATTTTAATTTTTATAGTCATATATTTTTCAAGCTCTGAAAAAATATTATCATTTGTTAATACAGTATCATTATTAGGATTTATTTTATCTATAAGCAATTCAGCTTTCTTCTTATTGTAGTTAGAATTTTCATTAAACATTAATTGATTGCCATCAGAATCTAATACAATATCAGGTTCTCTATAATCATCAGGAAAATCTTTTTGATATGCTATTTTATAGCATTTATCTTCAGTACTTACACATATAATAGAGCAGAACCATTCTTCATTTGGATTATAATTTTCTAATGAACTTATTAATCCAGCTTTTCCGCATGAAGTACATATTACTATTTTATCATTATTTAAATTATGTACAAAAAACTCTCCATCATCAAATTCTAATAAATTTATATCCTCATTTTTAACTATAAAAAAATCATATAAACATTCATCTGGTAATGATAAAGTATCTCTCAATGAAGAAACAGCAAATTCTTTATCTATCCTTGTATCTAATTTAATTATTTCATTTGCTTTATCTGAACATTTATTAAAGAAGTTTATATTGAAATAATAATCTTTATCAAATAAAAATATTTTTTTTAATTTTCCTCTTGATTCAAAATCCTCCAATATAGCATCTAAAATATCAAATAATCCAAAGTCTTCTTTATCTGAATGCGAACCTATATTTACTTCTGATGCCAATTGATTATAATTCACACAATTTATGCTGCTTAATTTTTTTATTACATTGTTTGCAAAATATGCAATATCAAATGAAACTTTTACCGTAAATATTAAAGGTATAATAACTATAATTTTCATAAATATAGTATCCAAAATTTCATTTGATTGTGATGCTTCATATCTAAAAAATAAGAAAAATAAAAGCAAATTTGTAAAATATAATCTTCTATAATATCTTCCATTTGAATATTCTGCACCTTCTAATCTTACAAGGCTTTTTTTACTAAAATATTGTATTAATCTCATAATTAAGCTTATTTGTAAAATAGCAAGTATTACAATATAGAAAAAGTGATCATATTTAGATATAACATAAAAATTATAATATAATGCCGCAAAACCAACAAATAATCTTATTTTCATAAATGAAAATAATTTATTTGCTATTATTGATATAATAATAAATGCGGCTAAAAGTCCTACTAAAAATAAAATAACATTCATACAAACCCTCTTTTACATTTCTTAGATTTCATTATAATTACAAATATTAATTTGTCAATATTAATAATATATTTTTATAAAAAAATACATCAAAATAATATATTATAATTAAAAAAGCATAATACTTGTTTCAAGACTATTTAAACAATAACTATAAAATAATATTTAGGATTATAAAGGTATTCTATTTTGTAGAACTTACAAAATAGAATGTATATTAAAACAAACTAGGCTCTTCTTCCATAACCTTGTTTTTATACCTATTATAAACACTGTCTTCTGTGTTAAGTTCTTCTTTAGTTTTGTATGTGATATTATATTTTTCTTCTAATGCTTCTATTTTTGAGTATATTTTTTCTTTGTATTCATCTTTAAGAAGTCCGTCAGTTCCGTAAATATATAGATACTTTTTATAATGCTCTGGAAAAGTTTGTCTTACAAAGTTTAAATATATCTTTCTGCATTCGCCTCTTAATTTGAGCACATCTGATGCACAATAATCTATATTATACTCTTTAACCTTCTTAAAAATATTTTCTACCTCATTTTCTGTTATAAAAGGCATTACAGGCATAGTATGAACTGCAGTTATAGCCTTAGTTTTTTTAAACTCCTTTAATATATTTAATCTTCTCTCTGGGCTTATAACATTAGGTTCTATTAAAGAAGATAATTTCTCATCTAATGCTGTTATAGTTGTCGCTATTCTTACAGGCACTATATTTGAAAGCTCATCTATCAAATCAAAATCTCTTAATATCAAATCGCTTTTTGTGGATATGCACATTGGTGTTTTATATCTTATAAGTAGTTTTAAAACATCTCTCATAAGTTTATAATCTTTTTCTGCTTCCTGATAATTATCTGTAACACTTCCTAGATTAATAATATCTCTATTCCAATTTCTTGATGATAATTCTTTTTCTAATACTTCAGCAATATTTTTCTTTACAAATATTTCACCAAAAAAATCTTTTGAATTAATATATTTATGAGAATACACAGCAAAACAGTAATAGCATTTATGAAGACAGCCTCTGTAAATATTTAAATCATAACAGAATCCGTATTCATTATCTATTTTATTTAAAGCAGATTTGCAGTTAATTTCTCTGTATTTAATCATATAATTTATCTCTTTAAAATATATTAAAATATTATATTTATATATAATACTGTATATTAATATTTTTATCAAGTACAGTTATTAAAATATTAATAAAATTTTACAAAGTTAAAAATTTTTTAATATATCATTTACAATTTTTGACATTATAATAATTTATATTATTAATAGTTAAAGAAAGGAGTATACTTTCATGATAGAGTTAAAAGGAAAATACAATAAAGACTGCAAAATATTTACTGACAATATCGATGAAGAATCTTATTCTTTGATTTATAATATTTTAAATGAAAAAGCAAGCGAAAATGTTAAAGTTAGGATAATGCCGAACACCCATATTGGAAAGGGTATAGTAATAGGTTTTACAATGCCTTTAACTGACAGAGTAAATCCTTTTCATATAGGTGTTGATATAGGATGCGGAATGCTTACTTCAAAATTAAATGATAATATAAAAAATATTGAGCTTGAAAAAATTGACAAAACTATAAAACAAAATATTCCTATGGGAGTTAAAACTCATAAAAAAAGTAATTATTCATTTTTTAATTTCAAAGAATTAAATGAACTTATGAGGAACTTTATAATAGGTTATAATAAAAGATATAATACAAACTTTGCCATATTTGAAATAGATAATGATTATATAGAAAAATTATGCCAAAGAATAGAAATGGATTTAGAAAAATTTCATAACTCCATAGGAACATTAGGAGGAGGAAATCATTTTATAGAGATAGGAAGCTCCATAAATAATGATTACTTTCTCACTATACATTCAGGCTCAAGAAATTTCGGCACAATGGTATGCGAATATCATGCAAGAAAAAATAAAAAAAGAATAGAAGAAGCAAAAGATTTTTTAAATAGTGTAAATGATGCTAATGATAAAACAACAAAAGAATATAATGAATATAGTGAAATAGTAAGAAACGGAGACTATATATATGGCAAGGCTATGTTTGACTACTGCATCGATATGGTAATAGCTCAGTATTATGCTAAAATTAACCGAGAGGCTATGCTTAACATTATAAAATATTCTCTTAATATAAAATTAGAAGATACTTTTTCATCTATACATAATTTTATAGATTTTGAAGATTTTATAATAAGAAAAGGTGCTATAAGAAGTTATGAGGGAGAAAAAATGATAATTCCTTTTAACATGCGTGACGGCATACTAATATGCGAAGGAAAAAGCAATGAAGATTGGAATTTTTCAGCACCTCATGGAGCTGGAAGAGTACTTTCAAGAATGCAGGCAAGAAAACAAATAGATATGAAAGATTTTATAGAATCTATGAAAGGTATTTATTCAAGCAGCATATCAAAAAATACTTTAGATGAAGCACCACAGGCATATAAAGATTCAAAGGAAATAGAAAAATTAATAATGCCTACAGCAGATATAATAGACAGATTAAAACCTGTACTCAATATAAAAGCTTCTTAAAAAGAAAAATATAAAAAAATAATATTTAATTTTTAAACAAACATTTACTGAGTATTATAAAAAGTATCAATATACTTATATTCCTGAGAGCATTCTTAAAAATGAGTGTAGATAAAAGCTATTACTCTATTTTTTATTTAGTTAAAAAAAATTTAAAACCTAACAAAAGCTTGGGCGGGTGCTAAAATTTCTAAGTATATTACTAAAGATAATTAAAGTTAAATTTTTTGATAAAGTAAAAAAGAATAAAGGGCGGGGTATGTAAATAAAGTTTTAAATTTATTTTCACTCCCCACCCTTTAGGCTTATAATTTTAATCTGCTATTTTTGTCTCATTTTTATTTTTAACTCTACACTGTTATTTCTGCTGCCCACCCTAGATTTATTTAAATTTATTGCTTACACAACGCACGAAGAATTTTATTTATAAAATATAGAAAATAAAAAATATAATGAATTGATAGATAAAAGCCTATTCACCGTGCGTTATATTCATTATTAAAAAATATTATACAAATAAACTTTCCAGATGCTCACAATTTTTATTCTTCAGCACCTAATTCTTTTAACTTTTCTATAGCCTCATCTTCAGAAGCATAATATAAAACTCCGTCTCCGTCTTCATCTGTGCTGTTTATATCCATACCCAAATCCCTAACCAAATATTCAAACACTTCTACATTGTCATTCAAAGCAGCCATATGAAGCCCATTTGCATCATACATATTTTTAGAGTTTACAACATCAGAATCATACTGCACAAGCATTTTTATAACATCAACATTTCCAGTACCGCAAGCCCATAAAAAGGCATTCCAGCCGTCATCATCTTTTACATAAGGGTCTGCACCATTATCAAGTAAATATTTCATTATACCTAAATGTCTGTTGAATATGGCAAAAATCAAAGGGGTAGCCAGCAGAATGCTTCTTTAGTAGAGCAGTCTACATCAGCATCTAAATCTTTATTAGAACAGGCTAATCATTTAGAAGAACTTATGTCTTTCTTTAAGGTTTAAAATATTTTATTATAATGAATAATTTTTTAGCCTATAGATTAACTTCTATAGGCTTTTTATATTTGCATTCTTTTATAAAAAAATATATATTGTTTAATATAATAAAACTGAAAGAAATAAAAATGAAATATAAATTGATACTTTTAATAATCCTTATTATCTCTTGTAGAAATAATGATGATAATATATATAGTGAAAATATATTAAAAAGAGAAGAGATAGAAAGTAATGATTCTTTGGAATATTCGCAGTATATAGATTGTAATACTCTAATCAGAGGAAAAATTGATGATGATAATGATACAGATTTTTATCAGATAAATCCTACTAATGGTTTTGTAATGGATTTCACTATGTCTTTTTATAATCTTGATGCCAATATTCATATGGATATTATTTCTTCTGATAATGATACGATATTTAGTATTCATTCTAAGGATATTTCTAATTATAATGGATTGATGGAGTTCAAAGATATTTTACTTAATGATGATGTATATTATTTCAAATTAAATGCTGATAAAGAATGTAAATATAATCTGAAATTTATATTTAATGATGATTATCTGCCTTCAAATGAAATAGAGCCTAATAATAAGATTAATGAGGCTAATATTATTCACTATCCTAATGAAATGGTTTATGGATATTTTATAAAGTATTATTTTAATGTAGATGAATATATTAAACCATATATAAAAAAATCTGGGTTAATAGATATAGACTTTTATGAGATAAAAAATGATACTGACATAAATACTTCTATTAATATCAAATTAGAATATTCAAAAGATATAGATATGATTTTGTTTGATGAAAATTATAACTATTTAAAACAGGGTATAAATCAATTAAATACCTCATTTGAGGCTAATAAAAAGTATTATATAGCATTGATATGTTACGGATATGAATATATTACTGACAGATATGTTTTGCACTATGAGTTTAATTAATCTCAATAATTGAATTTAAATATTTATTAATTTATTAAAGTAAGTAAATACTGTATTATAATTTAAATTATACAAATTATTTTAATATTTTATTCTTCTAATATTTTTTACTTTTCCCTACCTTATTTAATCCCATATTATTTTGTTTAAATTTGACATTATGGACTTTTTTCAAAACTATTTTTTAATAATTTAAAATAATAGTATTTAAAATTTATAACAGTGTTTTAATTCTAGTAACACATTATTTCCTATAATAACTTCTTTCCAATCGCATAGTATAAAAGATTATATACTTTATTGCTGTATTTAAGTGTGTAATTGTATTTTTATAATATCAATAATATTAAACAATAAAAATAAAAATAAAAATAATTCTTGAAAAAAATACATATATATGTTATATTGTTTCAAGTTAATAAGGCTTGCTACTGTTAAATCAGGCAATACCAAACAATTATTATTAGTTATATTATAACTTATACTATTTTGTTTGGATTTTTTTTGCAATTTTATATTTTTGTGGCAAAATAATGATTATTAAAAAAATTTTAAATAATAATGTAGTTGCTTCAACTAGTGAAAATGGACAGGAAATAATTGTTGTTGGAAATGGGATAGGCTTTAGACAAAAAGCAGGTCAAGAAATTGATGATAAAAAAATAGATAAAATTTTTCGTATGGACACAGAGGCATCAACGGATAAACTAAAGCAGCTCTTTATAGAAGTAAAAATAGAATCAATAAATGCCAGCTCTGAAATTATAGAATATGCCAAAAAAAATCTAAAAAAAGACTTAAATAAAAATATATATATTACATTGACAGACCATATTGATTTTGCAATAGAGCGTTTTGAAAAAAGAATTGATTTTAGAAATGCACTTTATTGGGAAATACGAAAAATATATAAAAAAGAGTTTGAAATTGGTCAATATGCTTTAAATATAATAGAGAAACATTTTAGTATAAGATTACCAGAAGAAGAGGCTGCCGCTATTGCAACGCATATTGTAAATGCAGAATATGATGGAAATATGTCTCATACGGAATCAATGATAGGCATTGTAAAAGAATCAATAAATGTGGTAAGTCTTTTTGTCGGTAAGCAATTAGATGAGGATTCGCTGGATTATCAAAGATTTGTAACACATTTATTATTTTTTGCACAAAGAATTATTGAGAAAAAATTTTTAGAGGTGAAATCAAATGTTCTTGCCGATACTATAAAAAATGAATATCCGGAAGAATATAAATGTGCTATAAAAATATCTGATCTTCTTAGCAGAGAATATGGTATAGAAATAGGAGATGAGGAAATAACTTTTTTGGCGGTACATATTATAAGAGTGGTATCATAAAAAGAAAATAATATTTAGGACTTGTAACGATTAAATTCGGCAATATCCAGATTAAAAAGCAGGAAATAGGTCTGTTTTTTATCTGGATTTTTTTGTTTAAAAAACTGTATTTAGTCTCTGTACAAGATTCAAGATATATAAAATTTATAATTTTAAGGGAGAATAACTATGTCAGAACCTATTAGAAATTATGCAAAATTGGCACGCGACATAATAGTTGCCGTAGGAGGTGAAGGTAATATTACCAATGTGTCTCGCTGTACTACTAGGCTTCGTTTGGTGCTAAAGGAAACTCCAAATGATGCCAAAGAAAAAATTTCATCAATGCCAGGTGTGATTACGGTTGTTGAAAGAGGAGGTCAGTTCCAGATTGTAATCGGAACCCATGTAGGGGAAGTATTTGATACAGTATCAAAAGAACTTAATTTGGATACAAAACAAGGCGGTACTGCAGAAGTAAAAGAAAGTTTACTAAATAGAATTATTGCTACAATGTCAGCAGTTTTTGCACCTTTTGTATATATACTAGCAAGTGCAGGTCTTATTCAAGGATGTCTTATTATAATAACACAGTTTGCACCAGAGTTTGCAAAGACAGGAACTTATGAAGTAATAAGTTTTATGTCTTGGACACCATTTACATTCCTTCCTATATTTATAGCTATAACAGCATCAAAACATTTTAAATGTAATACATATATTGCCATTGTTTGCTGTTGTGCTCTTGTAAACCCAAGTTGGAATGATATGGCAGCTCGTATTGCAAATGGCGAAACAATAAAATTTTTGATATTTAGTTTATCAGAAACAACATATACCTCAAGCGTATTACCGCCTTTATTTTTAGTTTTGATTTTATCTTATTTGGAGCGTTTCTGTTATAAAATACTTCCGGATGTTATTAAACCTTTAGCAACACCTTTTATATGTCTTTTAATTATGGTTCCAGCAACAATAATTGTAATCGGCCCTGTTTCAGATAAGCTTGCAAGTGCTATTGCAGCAGGATATAATTTCATTTATTATTCAGTTCCTGCTCTTGCTGCTTTAGTAATAGGCGGTTTTTGGCAAGTTGTTGTTATATTCGGTGTTCATTGGGGAATTACTCCGGTTGTACTTGCAGATTTTGCAAATAACGGCAGCAACTCATTTCAGGCTTTCCAAACATGTGCCGTTGTAGCACAAGCTGCAGCTGCTTTTGGTGTATTCTTAAAATCAAGAAACAAGGATTTTAAACGTGTTGCTTTTTCTGCAGGTTTGACAGGCGTTTTTGGAATTACAGAACCGGCAATTTATGGTGTTACATTAAGACTGAAAAAACCTTTTATATGTGGCTGTATAGCTGGTGCAATAGGGGCTGTTGTAACAAGTTTCTTTGGATCAATGTACTATATATATACAGGACTTCCGGGTGTTTTAACTGTTGTTAATGCTATAAGTCCAAAAAATCCTAATTCGTTTATTGGTGAAATAGTAGGCTGCGGTATTGCAATTATAGGTGCCATCATACTTGTGCAGATTGTAGGTTTTGAAGACCCTGTAAATTCGGATATATCTGATAAATAATAATAATTATAAATCAGTTTATGCTGGAAAAAATAGTTAAATTTTATCTAAACAATATTATTATAATTATAATAAAAAAAATAATTAATAAACTTAGAATGGAGTAAGTTATGAGTTTACCAAATAATTTTTTATGGGGCGGAGCAGTAGCTGCCCATCAGCTTGAAGGAGGCTGGAATGAAGGAGGAAAAGGTATAAGCGTAAGCGATGTTCTTACAGCTGGTGCCCATGGTGTTATGCGTCGTATAACTGACGGCATTGTAGATGGTGAAAGATATCCTAATCATGATGGAATTGATTTTTATCATAAATATAAAGATGATATTGCATTATTTGCTGAAATGGGATTTAAATGTTTTCGTACATCAATAGCTTGGACAAGGATTTTTCCTAATGGTGATGAAGCAGAGCCTAATGAAGAAGGTTTAAAATTTTATGATGATATGTTTGATGAACTGCTTAAACATAATATTGAGCCTGTTATAACACTCAGTCATTTTGAAATGCCGTATCATTTAGCTAAAGAATATGGCGGTTGGTTAAATAGAAAAGTTATAGATTTCTTTGTAAAATATGCTGTTACTGTTATGAACCGCTATAAAAATAAGGTTAAGTATTGGATGACATTTAATGAAATAAATAATCAAAGCAATACTTCAGCAGAGATTTTTGGCTGGACTTGCTCTGGTGTAAAATATGATAAGTTCGATGATCCTAAAAAAGCTATGTATCAGGCTGTACACCATGAACTTGTCGCTTCTGCACTTGTTGTAAAAAAAGGGCATGAAATCAATCCTAATTTTAAAATAGGCTGTATGTGCTCTTTTGTTCCTTTTTATCCATACTCTTGTAATCCAGATGATATAATGATTGCTGCTGAAAGTATGCATGAGCGTTTTTACTTTGCTGATGTTCATTGTCGTGGGCATTATCCTTCTTTTGCAAAAAAACAATGGCAAAGAGAAAATAATGCCCCTATTATGGAGCCAGAAGATGAAAAGATATTAGCAGAAGGAAAAGTTGATTATTTAGGATTTAGTTATTATATGTCAAATGCTGTAAAAGCTGATGTACAGAAAGATATAAAGTCAACTATGGATGGAAGTACGGCAAATTCAATAGCAAATCCTTATGTAAAGGCTTCTGATTGGGGTTGGCAGATTGATCCTGTTGGGCTTAGATATTCTCTTGTTACACTTTACGAACGATATGAAATTCCTTTATTTATAGTAGAAAATGGTTTTGGTGCTATTGATGAATTAAAGCCGGACTGCTCTTGCGATGATGATTATCGTATTGACTATCTTAAAGCACATATAAAAGAGTTAAAAAAGGCCGTTGAAATTGATGGCGTAAATCTTATAGGATATACTCCTTGGGGATGTATAGATTTAGTTTCATTTACGACAGGCGAGCTTAAAAAACGCTATGGCTTTATATATGTAGATAAAAATGATGATGGTTCAGGTACTGGAAACAGATATAAAAAGAAATCTTTTGCTTGGTATAAAAAAGTTATAGCTTCTAACGGAGAAGATTTAGATTGATTGATATGCGAATGATTTAAATTTAAGCGATAAATGGCATTTGATAACTGACACAGGAAGTTATCAGATATTTTTAAGCGAGTTTATCGCTAGCAATAATAAAAGATTTAGACTGATTATTACGCACGGTGAGTGAAATTTAAAATATATGATGATTTAAAATTATATTTAAATAATATATAAAAATGCATTTACCGTGCGTTAATAAAAATTAATAGTCTAATAACAGCTAGGGTGGGCATGCTTTTTATATTTTAAATAACAAATATTAATAAAATCACAACTTAAATAAAGATAAAAAATTTAGAGGGTGGGGTTTTAGAATAAATTTTATTTTTTTGATTTTTTTCTAATTCCCGCCCTTTATATTTTTTAACTTACTTTGTAATTTTATATTTAATTTTTTTTATTGCTGAAAAAGAAATTTTAGCACCCGCCCAAGTTTTGATTAGAATTAAAAAATTATTCACCGCACGATAAATAAAATTAAAAAATATTATTTTATTTTGAATGTGGTTTTTATTATATTTATAATATTCGCTTACCGTGCGTTATCTAACACTATAATCATTATCTACATTAAAAGATAAATTAACTTCAAGATTCTCTAGTGTTTTATTTTTATAATCTTCTTTTATTTGCACGTATATATTATATAATGCACTCATGTTTATGAATTTTTCATATATTTCATTTTCCTTTCCATTGAATGCACTCTCTTTGAAAAGCTCAAATAAATAATTATTGATTAAATGATATGTATAAAGCTGAGTTTTGTATACAGTGATATTTTTTCCTTCTGATTCAAAATTAAAATTAATTTTTTCAGATGAATGCAGTTCATTAAAAAACTCATTATCAGCACATATTTCAGGAATAAATAGAAATAAATCTGTTGCAAGAGTATAGTCTTTTGTAAGCTTTTCTGCCCAATTCCCTAATTTATCATAATCTTCTTCAGACTCTTTTAAGTTTAAAACTATATTTGAATATTCCTGAATAAATTTTAGAATATCATTATTTCTGAATGGATAAGGAGTATAAGTTTCATTATCCTGCACCAAAAAGAAAAATTGTTTGTCTGATGAAAAATCGGTTTCATTCCAAGTTTTTACATATTCATTCATTTTATTTGAAAGCTCAGCTATATTAACATCATTTATTCTAAGCTCTCCTATAGAGTAATCATTAGAAGCCTTAGCCCCATATATTTTAATGTAGCAAATTTTTTGATTTCCTATTCTTTTTAAAATATCATCTTTAAACATATCCCAATAAGTATTTATATTTTTTGGCTTTCCGTTATCTTGCCCCATATTAACTAAATTACTAGTATAAACTTTCCATTTATGTTTTTTTCCGGCAAATTCTGTTTCAACTTCATCAAGTATTGTGTTTTCATTCATAGCCTTTATACCTGTCATTATTCCAAATATAAAACTTCCATTTGAAAGTCCTGCAGCAGTATTGGCATTTTTTCCAGCACTAGCACAGCATTCAAATATATCTCTATCCCAATCAGGACTAGATATATAATAGTTAATAACAGCACTTTTATCTGTTACAGTTTCTAAATAAGCATTAATAAATATATTCCATTTTTTTATGAGAATACTTCCTTCTACTATTTCATTTTCTATATCATTCGCTAAAATAGAAGATATATCCTTTATTATAGAATCAGGTTCATCAATATTAACAGAATTAGCCTCATAATGTATGCTTCCATTTTGAATATATTCTTTTAAATTATTATATAAATTGCTGAAATAATCATATTCTTCATCGCTTATATAATGCCTATTCATTTCTAATGTATATAATGCTCTGTCTATATTTAAATTAGCATTGCTCATATCAGACTTTCCTGAATATGCATAAGCAATTTTATAAAACCAAGTATGATTGCTTTTAGTTTCCTCAGATAAAGAATTTAATATATCTATTGCTAAGTCAAATTCAGAAATATTGTTGTATGCAACGGCAAGCTGTCCTTTAATATCATCATTTAGTTGTTCTTGAGGCAAAGAAAGTATTAATTTAATAATTTCTCTATGATTTCCTTCTTCATATAATTTTTGAAATTGTGCATCTAATTCTTCATTATTCATAGATAAAATCCTTATTTATTATTAGTAGAATATAATACATTTATAATAATAAAACAATATATTTTTGTTTAACTTTTTTATAATTTTAGTATATAATAGATTCAATATCATTATAAGGAGTTATAAAATGACAAAAGTTGTTTTAATTCGTCATGGTGAGAGTGTTTGGAACAAAGAAAATCTGTTTACAGGCTGGGCAGATGTTACTTTGTCTGAAAAAGGTATAGAAGAAGCTAAAGCAGGCGGTGTAGAACTTAAAAAAGCAGGCTTCACTTTTGATAAAGCATATACTTCTACTTTAACACGTGCTATAAAAACTTTAAATTTAGTATTAGAAGAAATGGGACTTTTATGGATACCTGTAGAGAAGTGCTGGCAGTTAAATGAAAGACATTACGGAGCTTTACAAGGACTAAACAAATCACAGACAGCTGAAAAATACGGAGAAGATCAAGTAAAAATTTGGAGAAGAAGCTATGATACTCCTCCTCCAGCTTTAACTAAAGATGATGAAAGATATCCCGGACATGATCCTCGTTATAAAAACTTATCAGAAAAAGAGCTTCCTTTAACTGAATGCTTAAAAGATACAGTTGCAAGAGTAGTACCTTTCTGGGAAAATGTTATACTTCCTGATATTAAAGCAGGTAAAAAAATCATTATAGCAGCACATGGAAACAGCTTAAGAGCATTAGTAAAATATTTAGATAATATATCTGATGCCGATATTACTGAACTTAATATACCTACAGGAATGCCTTTGGTTTATGAGCTTGATGATAATTTCAAAGCAGTTAATAAACAGTATTTAGGAGATCCTGAGGCAGTTAAAAAAGCTATGGAAGCAGTAGCTAATCAAGGTAAGAAAAAATAAGAAATATATAGTTTTTTTATTTGCTTAAAAATAGAAAAGGAAGTCTTTAATTATTAAAAGACTTCCTTTTTTATTAATTGTATTTTATTTTAATTATTTTTTTTATTTAGAAAGCCAAAAATATAAATTATAGGCTCAATAAAAATATCATATAGAAATCGGATTATATTTATTACTAAAAATCGTTTCACTAAAAACATAATAATCAATACACTCTTAATAATTTCAAAGACTGTATCTAATATAGTAATTAAAATTTTTTCAAAGTCTGTAAATAAAAATAAACTTACAGCTGATACTATAAAGATAATTTCAAGCATATTAAATCCTTAAAAAATTGTATTTAAGAATAATACATTTTAATGATGACATTTTTTGTCGTGATTAATAATTACTTATATAAATTTTCATTATTTAATTCGCTTTGAGCAAAATTTCTCAAGTAATTCTGAACTAATTCTAAATCTTCTTTTGTATCTATACCATGAATAAATTTGTTGGTTTCTAAAACTTTTATTTTCATTCCATTATAAAGCCATCTTAATTGTTCAAGTTTTTCTATTACCTCATATCGGCATTCTTTTAAATTTTCTATTTTTAATAGAACATCTCTTCTAAAAGCATAAACACCTATATGTTTATAGTATTCAGTATTTATATTCTGATCAAATCTTTTATGAGGTATGGAAGCCCTAGAAAAATACATTGCATAATTATTTATATCCGTAACAACTTTAACCGCATTCTCATCTTTTATTAAAGGGCTATTATCTTCTATCTTTGTTTTTAAAGTGGCAATATCAACATTTTCATCTTCAAAGGCATCTATTAAAGGGTTAAGTACCGATTCATCTATTAAAGGCTCATCACCTTGTACATTAATAATAATATCGCTTTCAATTTTTTTAGCAACTTCTATAATTCTTGAAGTTCCTGAAGTATGTTCTGATGAAGTCATTACTGCCTTAGCATTATTTTTTTCACATATATCCATTATTTCTTTAGAGTCAGTTGCCACAATGCAGTCATCTATTTTTTCAGCGGCTTTAACATTATCATATACCGCTATTATTATTGGTTTACCAAGTAATTCATAAGTTAATTTTTTTGGAAATCTAGTTGAATCATATCTGGCAGGTATTATTGCTGTGATTTTAGGCATTTTATTTAACTCCAATATATTTATTTTTCTTATTTTTTATTTAGAATTAAGCATTTCTTTGGATATATTTATAAATTTTTCCTTAAATTCTTCTATAGTTTTTGATTCTGATAATACAACAGGATACATACTCATTCTTGAGATTTTTGTAAATAGAGATAGAAGACCTAAATACTTTTCATTGCTGTTTTTATTAGTTAAAAACATTGTGAGCAAATGAACCGGTTTTTTATCAAGTGCCGAGTAGTTTAATCCTTTTTTCGATATTGCAAATATTATATCATTATCTTCAACTTGATTTGTTCTTACATGCGGAAAAGCAACACCATACCCCAAACCGCTGCTTATAATATCTTCTTTTTTATACATAGACTCTATTATTTGTGCTATATTTATTCTAAGACCATTAGCCTCTGAATATATCAGCATTTCACTGATAGCTTCGTCTTTATTATTTGCTTTTAAATCTAAAATGACATAAGAATTCTTTATGTATTTTTCAACATCACTTAATGAAATCATATAATCAAACCTTCATTGTATATAATATAATAATTTAATATAAAAAGTTTATATTAAATTCCAAAATTATCTTTTAAATATTGCTTCATAGTATATTTTTTTTGTATTATTTCTAATGTGATATTAAGCGGATATATAGTTTTATAATTCTTGAAACTAATTCCTATAGTTTCATCATCTAGATCTATATCCCTTGACAAATCCCAATGACCATTAAACTTTTTTCTTATAACTTCGCCTATATAGGCACTTATAGAAAATATAAAATTCCTATTATCATCTCTTTCCAATACCAAATTGATTTTTTCTTTAAAAAATTTATCTATTTCTAATAAACTTTCTATAGTATAATCAGCATGATAGCCTTCCCGCATCAAAAAATTACTTATCCAATCAGATGCTCTTGAAAGTTCTTCTTCTGGCAAAAGGTATTTTGGCATAATATAAATCCTTATTATAATATTACATTTTATTTTATAATATGTCAACTTATAATTTCATATAATATTATAAATTTGTACCCTCATCTAATAATTTATAAAACCAAGCATTTTTAGAATTATTCAAAGGAAGTATGTATTTTTCACCGTAAATATCTGTGATTTGATTTTTTATTATAATATACTTCTTCAAAACTAATTTTATTTATTAATGTTTTGTCTAGCTAATTATACAGCTGCATACTTCATAATACCATCACTTCTTTTGTAATGCTTTCCATATTGACGAAGTGCTCCTATGATATCGTAGGCAGAGGACTCATATTTATATATTAAAATAATAGCTTGTACAATATGTAAAACATTGTTCCTATAATTGACAAATACTAAAATTTTATAAATAATAATGCAAATAGATATATATATAAAATTTCTTTTCGTATAAACACTGCCAAGGTATAAAACAAATCAAATTATAAAAAATAATATAAAATATATTTTTTATATGTTCGTTTTTTTCACTTGAAATTTATAAGTTATGTTATATTATATATAAGAATTATAATTTATAAGGAGTTTTAATATGTCTTTAATAGATGATATAGTAGCTAGAGAAATATTAGATTCAAGAGGAAACCCTACAGTAGAAGTAGATGTTTACTTAGACAGCGGCGTTATGGGAAGAGCTGCAGTTCCATCAGGAGCTTCTACAGGAGAACATGAGGCAGTAGAATTAAGAGACGGCGATAAATCAAGATATATGGGTAAAGGTGTTCAAAAAGCCGTAGAAAATGTTAATGAAATTATTTGCAATGATTTAATAGGTATGGATGCTTTAGATCAGGTTGAAATAGACAGAACTATGATCGAACTTGACGGCACAGAAAATAAAGGTAAATTAGGTGCTAATGCTATATTAGGTGTTTCACTTGCTGTAGCAAAAGCTGCTGCTGAAGAATTAGGTATGCCTTTATACAGATATATTGGCGGTACTAACGCTAAAACTTTACCTGTTCCTATGGCTAATATCTTAAACGGAGGTGCTCACTCATCAGCTCCAATCGACTTCCAAGAATATATGGTTATGCCTGTTGGTGCTCCTACTTTCAAAGAAGGAATACGCTATGTAGCTGAAGTATTCCATAACTTAAAAAATATACTTCATGACAGAGGTTTAAGCACTACTGTTGGTGATGAAGGCGGATTTGCCCCTACTCTTAAAGATAATGAAGAGCCTCTTCAAGTAATTATGCAGGCTATTGAAAAAGCAGGATACAAACCAGGTGATGATATAATGATAGCTATGGACCCTGCTTCAAGCGAATTCTATAACAAAGATAAGAAAAAATATGTATTCCATAAATCTGACAACAGAGAATTAACTCCTGCTGAAATGGTTGATTTCTATGTTAATTTATGCAGCAAATATCCAATTATATCTATAGAAGACGGTGTTGCTGAAGATGATTGGGACGGATGGAAAATATTAACTGAAAAATTAGGCGGTAAAGTTCAGTTAGTAGGTGATGATTTGTTTGTTACTAATGTAAAAAGACTTCAAATGGGTTTAGACAAAGGTGTTGCTAATTCTATTTTGATTAAAGTTAATCAAATCGGTACTTTAACTGAAACTTTAGATTCTATTGAACTTGCTAAAACTCATAACTATACTGCTGTAGTTTCTCACAGATCTGGTGAAACAGAAGATTCTACTATTGCTGATATAGTAGTAGCTACTAATGCAGGTCAAATCAAAACAGGTTCGGCTTCAAGAAGTGATAGGATTGCTAAATACAATCAATTATTAAGAATTGAAGAAGAATTAGGCAGCAGAGCTATTTACTTAGGTAAAAAAGCATTTTATAATGTTATAAAATAATAATATTGATTAAGCATTAAATAATAATTTAGCTTTAAAGCTAATATAATGGGGTGATAATGATATTTTGTTATCACCTCTTTTTTTATATTTTGTATATAAAGATAAAAATTATTTGCCTCTGGAAGAGCTTTAAAGCAAATAATTTTTATTAGCAATAATAAAAAGCATTTTATAATGTTATGAAATAATAATATGCAGTAACAAGATATTGTTACTGTCTTTTTGTTTATCCATTCGCGCACGCTGGACGAAGCAAAAAGTATAAAACGATTAATAGTACAATTTTTGCAATATTTTAAAATCTATTCTGCGTGCGTTAAWGAAGTCATAAACATAACAAAAATAGGAATTGATGAAAAATGGTTAGATCCTTTGAATAAAGGTTTTGATAAATGTGATATTACAGACACTGAAGGCGGACAGGCGTCTAAGAACGAAACAGCAATGTTTTTGGCTCAGACTACACACGAGAGCAATAATTATAAAAGGCTTGAAGAGAGTTTTAATTATAAACCTGAAAGACTTTTTGAAGTATTCAAAAAAAGAGTTGGAAGTTTGGAGAAAGCTAAAGAGTTATGCTCTAAGGGTTCTAAGGCTATAGGAGATTTTGTTTACGGCGGTAGATTAGAAATATTTATGATATGATAATATAAATTTGTCTTTTTGCAGCTTGACAAAGTCTGCTTTAGCATCGGTAAAAAAGCTGATATAATTTTTTTCCTTATAATACAACTCAAATAAAATTTTACTTCTTTGATTTATTTTTAAAACCACCCAACATTTATTTAAATTTATAATGGACTTGTTTAAAAACTACTTGACAAGATTGTATATAAAATTTTCATGATTTATAAATTATAAAAGATGTTTTATATGTTGTATATTTTAATATATAAATATGCAATCTTTCCTGCCGAAAACACACATAGCAAGGTGTACTGCCCAAGTTAAATGCCTTGCCTACATCAAAGACTGTCTACTTCACAATTATTAAATAAAATCAGTTTTGAAACAAGTATAATATTAATTACAAATCAAATATTGACATTTTATTTTTATAACAATAATTCTTTGACTTTTTTTATAATTTAATTATACTTTAGTTATATAATAAATAAAACTTTTAATTTGGAGTATTAACATGGCTGTTTTAGTATGCGGAGGAGCTGGATATATAGGCTCACATGTAGTTAATGAACTTTTAAATCAGAATATCGAAACTGTTATAATAGATTCATTAGAATATGGACATAAAGATGCTATTAAAGACTGCAAAAATTTTTATCATGGAAATATAGGAGATAGTGATTTACTTGATAAAATTTTTAAGAGTCATAATATAGATTCTGTTATGCATTTATGTGCTTATATAGAAGTTGGTGAAAGTGTACAAAATCCAGCTAAATATTATTATAATAATGTATCTAATTCAATTAATCTTCTTAATGCTATGCTTAAAGCAAAAGTAAAGAATTTCATATTCTCTTCTACAGCTGCTGTTTACGGAGAGCCTGAAAAAATACCTTTAGAAGAGGACTGCAGAAAAGAACCTACTAATCCCTACGGCGATAGTAAATTGGCATTAGAAAAAATACTATCTTGGTATAGTAAAGCTTATGATTTTAACTATGTAGCTTTAAGATATTTTAATGCTTCAGGTGCTCACCCAGATGGACATATTGGCGAAGATCATAAACCTGAATCACATTTAATACCATTGATACTTCAAGTACCTCTTGGAAAAAGAGATTCAATAAAAATATTCGGTGATGACTACCCTACTCCTGATGGAACTTGCCTAAGAGATTATATACATGTATGCGATTTAGCTTTAGCACATATTGCTGCTATGAATTACTTAAAGAACGGTGGTAAAAGTGTTTCATGCAATTTAGGTAATGGAAATGGATTCAGCGTAAAAGAAGTTATTGAAGTAGCTAGAAAAGTAACAGGGCATCCTATACCTGCCGAAGTTTGCCCTAGAAGAGCAGGAGATTCATCAGAACTTATAGCAAGCAGTAAAAGAGCAAAAGAAGTTTTAGGCTGGACACCTACTATAGACTCATTGGAAACTATAGTACAAACCGCATGGAATTGGCATAAGAATCACCCCAACGGATATAATGACAGATAATATTTATGTGAAAAACAAAGGGGCTTAAATTAAGTCCCTTTTTTATACAGCTTAATTTTATTCCCCGCCCTATATATTTACTGTTTTCATTACAAATATTAATTATTTTTTCTTTTTAAGCTAAAATTAAAAAATCACAACCCACCCAAGCTTTTATTAAATTTGCTGCTTATCTCAACGCACGGTGAAAAGATTTTTATTATATAATCTAAATTTGAATGATTAATTAATTTATATGTTTAGAATAGCTAACCGTGCGTTTTTTAAGCTGTATATTTTAAATAAGCTAGGGCGGGAATGCTTTTTAGATTATAGCTATAAAGGAAATGAAAACAAAAGTTTGTAAATTAATTGCAAAGCATAGTGGGCGGGGAATGAGAATAAAATTTTAATATAATAAAAAATACGGGGCTTTTAAAGCCCCGTTAAAATAATATAAGATTATCTGTTTCTGTAATATGGTTTATTATAACCGCCTCTGTCATTATATCTCTTATTATTATAACCGCCTTTTCTTTTTGAATATACTTTAACACTTCTGTATGGAGGCTCACCATCACTCTTAGTTTCAACATCATTATCATTTTGTAATTCTAAGTGTATAATTCTTCTCTCATAAGGCGACATAGGATCTAAAGCTACAACTCTTCTAGTCTTTTTGGCCTGCTGAGCCGCTTGACGAGCTATATGTTTTAGTGTTTCTTCTCGTCTTTCTCTGTATCCATCAACATCTAATATAATATGTCTTTCAGCATCATCATTAAATTTCTTAGAAGCTATTAATGATATTATGAACTGTAAAGCCTCTAATGTAGCACCTTTTTTACCTATTAAAACTCCAGAATCCTCCGTAGAAATATTAATATAAATTCTTTTTTCACTCTCTTCTTTAGCAGTAACTTCAGCCTCAACTCCCATATACTTTAATATATTAGATACTATAGATTGAAATTCACCCAAATTCGTAGAAATTTCCTCATAATAAACTCTTATAATAGTAGGAGATTCCTCTCCAAAACCTAACAATGTTCGTTTCCCCTTATCTATTACCTCAATTCTAACCTGATCTTCTGTAAGATTAAGTTCTTCTAATGCCTTACTAACGGCATCCTTTTCTGATTTGCCACTAAACTCTTTTACTAACATAGTATCCTCCTTTCTATATGAAAAGTAATATCTTAATATTACTTTTAATTTGCTAAAAACTATTTACTTTTTTTCTTTTTTTTCTTTTTTGAATATGTTTTATTTTCTTCTTCTTCAATAACCTCACTTGTACTAGATTTATCCAATTTTGATGTTATAAATTGCTGTATTACTCCAAATACATTTTGTGCAGTCCAATATAAAGCAAGTCCGCTGGCAAAATTATAGAACATAAGCAGCATCATAAGCGGAAAGATAGTTGTCATCATTTTCATCTGAGCAGCAGCAGATCCGCCTCCTGCAGCTGAAGATGAAGGCTGAAGTTTCATACTCAAATAACTAGTTATTGCCATTACTATAGGAAATAAATTAAAATTGAATCCTCCTAATATTGGCATACCTGCCGGAAATACAAATAATTTATCCGGAGAAGATAAGTCTGTTATCCACAAAAAAGGCGTATTTCTAAGTTCAACCATAGACTGCATGAGATAGAAGAATGCTATTAATAATGGGAATGGAAGAAGCATAGGAAGACATCCGCCTAAGGGGTTAATCTTCTCTTTCTTATAAATAGCCATTATCTCAGCATTTAATTTATCAGGATTATCTTTGTATTGTTCCCTTATACGCTCTATTTTAGGATTAACAAGCTGCATTTTCTTCATAGATTTATAAGAGGCATTATTTAAAGGGAATGTTATTATTTTAAATAACAGTGTAAATAATAATATAGCCCAAGCATAATTTTTGGTAATATTATATAAAGCATTAAGCATAACATCTAATATATATGTTAAAGGTCTTAAATTAATACCTAAGAAAGATTCCTGAAATATAGATTCATAAGACTCTTCTAAATAATATTTTGAAAATATACTTCTTATTTTTGGTCCCATAAATACAGAATAAGTATCAGTTACCGAATCACCGCTTTTAATACTGTGTTTAGAAACTAAATTTGCCAAATGAAAATCATTTCTATATTCATTAGTTGAAGGTTTAGAAAAAGTCATAGTTTCAAAAACTGTATTATTAGACTGTGCAGGCGAAGAAATAATAGCAAAATACCTATTATTTAAAGCCACCCATTTATCCTGGCCTTCATATACACTGTATCTCATTTGATTAGTTTTTATTCCTCTTGAAGAAGAACCAAATAACCTTGAGAATATATTATCCTTTACTATATCTCCTGTTAATAGTATTTTAGATTTACCATTTCCTTTTATCAAATACTGTGCTTTAGTAGCATCTTCTCTTACAGCATTTTTATCTGTTCTGTAGGGACCTATACCTGTAGCTAAGAAATATGAATAGAATAAAGAGAGATCTTTCTCATCTATATTTTCTATGCTAACAGAGTTTTGCAGCTGATAAGGATCCTCTCCAAAAGCAAAAGTTTTTGTTATTTTCACTTTTGTATTATCAATAATAGCATTAGCCGAATATGAAACTTTATCAGTGCCTTCTTCTTCTAATTGATAATCCAAATTTTCAGGTATTGCTATGGAATTGGATAGATTTTGAAATGTTACGGTAAAAGGATAAATACCCTCATAAACCTGCTCCACCATATCAATAATTTCATTGGTAGCATCTGCTCCTAAATCCTGCGGATAATAATTTTTTAATTTATAAGAATACAAAGAACCATTTTTAAAAGTTGCTATAACATACTCATTTTCAAGTACTTTTTCATTATTATTAATTACTGTATTTGTATTTTCTATCTTTTCTATTTTCTGCATTTGATCAGTATTTAATAGAACATTTACAGAATCTGTATTATTGCTATTACCGACAGCATTTGAATTTGTGCCTACATTAGAGTTATAAACAGGCTTCATAGTTTTCGCCTGATAGAACATGTATAGAAACATTATTATAGCGGAAAGTCCAATAGCTATAACCATTCTTTTATTATTGCTCATAAAATGTTTAAGCTCCTTAAATCAATTATATACAAACAAGAATTCTTTAAGCAATTAAAAAAGGAAGATGGTCCAGCATATAAAAATACTATGGCACAGGATCATATATTTTTTTTGCTAGAGGGTTACATCTCAGTACTCTGGCAATTGCAAGAAAACTACCCTTTATAGGTCCATGCTTAATGACAGCCTGTTTAGCATATTCAGAACATGAAGGTATATATCTGCAGGAAGGTCTTAAATAAGGGGAAATAGCTTTCTGATACAAAAAAATCAAAAATAAAATAATATTTTTCATATATGTAAAACCTTCTGAAATAATTTTAATAAGTCTCTTTTATAATCATCAAATGAAGGCAGCTTATAATTATCAAACCTATTAACTATAATAAAATAATCATACCCAGCAGGAATTTTATCTTTTTGAGTTCTATATATTTCTCTAACAATCCTCTTAGCTCTATTTCTGCCTACGGAATTAGTTTTATTTCTTTTTATAGCTACAGCAAACCTAGAATAGGAGCGATTATTTTCTAACAAGAGCACAGTATATTTAGAATTATAAATTCTTTTAACACTGCGGCTATTATTGAAAAAAGCTGATATATCACTTCTGTGCTTTAAACGCTCTTTATTATATAATTTCAATTAGTATTTCCTGTAACTATTTTCCAATAAGTACTGCTTAATAATTGCCTGATATTTTACTCATCTGCTGCAGTTAAGCGATATCTGCCTTTTCTTCTTCTGCGTTTTAAGACATCTCGTCCATGTTTAGTTGCCATACGTTTAAAAAATCCGAATTTTCTAGCACGACGCAGCTTACTTGGCTGATAAGTTCGTTTCATATATGTCTCCTTAAAGATTATATTTCTTTATTAATCATTTTCACATAAAAAAAATTCATACAAATATACGGAAGTATTATACTATACGATTTTAGTTTTGTCAAGTACATAAACTTCTTTCAAAAAAACTACTATAATTTATAAATTTGATATTATATTATTTAATGATATAATAAATATTATGAAAAAGTATTTACTTGAGAATAAATTAGAAGACATTACTCCATTAATAGAAAATTTGTCTGCTGAAGTTAAAAAATACATACCAAATAATGAAATGGATTTATTTGCTGCTGCATTATATGAAGTGATTATGAATGCTATTGAGCATGGGAATCTTAATATCTTATATGAAACTAAAAAAAATTGGCTTAAAAAGAATGTTTACCATAAAAAATTAAAAGAACTTCTAAAAACTGATAAAGCTAAAAACACACATGTAGAAATAACATTGCAAATAGAAGATGATAATATTATTATTGCTGTTAAAGATCAGGGACTTGGATTTAAACCAAAACAGGAAGCAAAAAAAATAAATAATGACGGATTTGCCCGTGAAAGCGGAAGGGGAATTATGATGATTAAATCATATTTTGATGAAGTAAAATTCAATAAAAAAGGCAATGTCATAACATTAATAAAAATAATAAAAAAAGAGTAACTTTTTTACAAAATAAACTATTTATAAAATAAAAAAGCATATAATAATAACTATTATAATGCAATTTCATGCTGGTTTATTATTGATGCAACAAAATAATTTTTAAAGAGATTTAATTTATGCCTAATGATAAAAAAACAAAAAAAGTAAAAAATACAAAATATTTTCGTAAATCTCCGCCTATACACCTAGATACAGGATTTGTTAATTTAGAGAGGTTTATGGCTATAAATGAATATGATGATGGAACTTTTTCTAGGGAATATAACTGCGATATAATAAATAGAAAAGGAAGAGATGCGGTTATTATAGTTCCATACACTTATATAGACAATCAAATACAGGTTCTTATGATAAGCACTTTCAGACCGGTAGTTTATTATAGGGAGAAAGTGATGACAGGAAAAAACCCTGAAGAAATTGATGAATATATTATGAATTTCTTAGAGTTCCCTGCTGGCATGCTTGAGGAAGATGAAATCAATGAAAAGAATCCTAATCAGGGAATAAAAAAATGTGCTAAAAGAGAGCTTGAAGAAGAAACAGGATACAATGTAGATTTAAAAAAGATAAATGTATTAGGACATAGATATTATAGTTCTTCAGGCATTATTACAGAAAGAATTAATATTGCCACATGTGATATAACAGGATTAACTCCGGTAAAAGAAATTAAAACTGACGGTTCTGTTATGGAAGAAACTATAGAATCTTTTTTTGTACCATTTGATAAGGCTATGAGATGGTGCAAAGAAGGTGTAATAAAAAATGCAGGCACTGAAATAGGACTTCATAGACTTTATTTTTCAATATTATATGAACATCAAAAGAATCATAATTTAATACTTCAAAAAAGGCTTCAGTCCCTATTAAATGAAATAAATTCTCTAAAAAAAAGTGCTGAACATTACAATAGATTGATAAGAGAATTCAAAGCTACTGTTTCTCATGAATTAAGACATCCGTTTACAGAAATTATGGGATATATTAATCTTCTTAAAAAAAATAATATGCCAGAAGAAAAAAGAGAAGAGTTCTTTAATATAGTCTCAAGAAGCATTAAAAAACTTTATGATACTAATAACAATCTTATACAAATAGCATTGAAAGATGATGAAAGTTCAAAATATGTATCAGAATTTAATATTGAAGAAGAACTTAATATTATTATAGAAGGCTATAAATTTATTTACCCAAAAAATATTAATATAGATATAAATGTAGAAAAAAACTGCATAACATTAATAGGATATCAAGGAAGATTCAGACTTATTATGGAAGGAATAATATCAAATGCCTTCAAATTTACAAAATCCGGAACTATATCTATAAATGTAAGAACTTTAGATACTATAGAAAAAAAAGAGCTTGATTTTTCGCCTGACTTATTTAATTATCATACTATGAAAAATATAATACCAAATGAAATTGAGATAATAGTAAAGGATACAGGAAAGGGAATAAAACCAAGCAAATTAAAAAAAGTATTCATACCATTTTATCAGGCTGATTCAAGATTTGAAAGAGAGTACGGCGGAATGGGAATTGGATTATCCGTTGTAAAAGATTTGCTTGATACTATGCAGGGAACTATAAATATAGACAGCTCAGAAGGTGCTGGTACAATAGTAAAACTAAGAATACCTTTTGGCATTCCTAGCGGAAATTAGATTATATAATACTAAATTTATAATCTAATTACATACCCCGCCCTTTTAATTTTTTAATCTGATAAGAAATATAAATTTACATTTCTTTATTATCTTATTAAAAAATATAGCACCCGCCCAAGCTAATTTTAAAAAATTATTACAATCAACGCACGATAAGCTAAACTAAAAATATTAATGATATTGAAATTCAAATTTAATTATAATAAAAAGTGCCGTTCACCGTGCGTTAGTTTGAAATTTTATAACTAGATTAATCAATTTCTGTTTTTAATTATCACTATCTTTCTTCCGCTGTCTTCAAAATAAAAATCATCTGTATATAAAGAAATGAGAAATATCCCTCTTCCGCTGTCTTTATAAATATTATCCTGAGATTCTGTAAGTTCTATCATAGCCGAAATATAATCAAATCCTTCGCCTTCGTCTTCTATTATAATTTCTATTTTCTCATCATCTATATTAATACTTAGATATACATTTTTATCATGATTATTTTTATTTCCATGGATTATGGCATTAGTAAGGGCTTCTTCAAATGCTATCTGCAGTGCATCACATTGTTCTATGCCGTTTGAATGAAGCATATCCAAAAAATCTTTAGAAATTTTGGGTATTAATGATTTATCGCTTTGTATTCTTTTCATAAATAATATTTTTTCTGTTCGCTTGGGACAATCCTTAACATACATATTCATAATCAATTTCCGCTTGTTCTTATTATTATCAGTTTATTATCCAATTACTCTATAGTATAGTAAAATAAAATATGGATTTCAAGAATTTTCATGGCATATTTTAAAAATATTACTATTAATAATATTTTTTTAATAAATCTATTGACAATAATTATAATTTGAATACAATTTATATAAATTTTATATTTAATTTCAATTTTATATAAAGGACTTTTTATGAAATATATGAATCTTTACAGAGGATATGAAAAAAGAAAAGAAGCTATTGACAAAAGAATATCTTCTATCATAGAGAGAAGTCAGTTTGTATTCGGAGAAGAATTAGATACTTTAGAGAAAGAATTAGCAAATTATACAGGGGCAAAATATGCTGTAGGAGTTTCATCTGGGCATGTTGGTTTGGTTCTTGCTCTTTTAGCATTGGGATTTAATGCAGGGGAAGATCATTCTCAAAAAGAGGTAATAGTACCTGCTATGACATTCTTTTCTACTGCTGAAGCTCCTTCATTTTTAGGTATGAAAGTAAGGGTATGCGATATTGATGAATATTTTAATATGGATGTAAAAAAATTAGAAAGTTTAATAAACAAAAATACAGCAGCTATTATACCTGTAAATTTATTCGGTCAATGTGCTGATTATGATGTTATACTTGATATTGCTAAAAAGAATAATATTTTTGTAATAGAAGATGCCTGTCAGTCATTTGGAGCAAGCTACAAAAATATAAAATCATGCTCTGGAAAATTAGGCGATATTGCTGTAACATCATTTTTCCCAGCTAAGCCTTTGGGCTGTTTCGGAGACGGCGGAATGGTATTTACTGATAATGAAGAGTTATATAAAAATCTCAAACAGCTTCGTCATCATGGCGATGAAGGCGGTATGATACATGTTAAATTGGGTACTACAGGAAGACTTGATAATTTGCAGGCTGGAATTTTACTTGAGAAATTTAAGGGCTTTGAAGAGGATATGACATATAGAAGAAATGCTGCTAAATATTATAATGAACAGCTAAAAGGTATTGTAAAAGTACCTGAAATAGCAGAATATACTCAAAGTGTTCATGCACAGTATGTTATACAGGTAGAAAAGAACAGAGATGAAGTAAGAACAAAATTAAGTGAATTAGGAGTTCCTACTGCACTTTACTATCCGCACCCTATACATTTAGCCCCTATTTTAGTAAAAAAATTAGGATACAAAGAAGGTGATATGCCTGTATCTGAATATGCTTCCAAACATAATATAGCTTTGCCTATAGATAATGATATTCTTAAAGAGGAGCAGGATATAGTTATAGAGGCTATAAAAAAAGTAGTTGGTAAATAAATCATAATTATATAAAAGCAGGTGCTTAGGCACTTGCTTTTTTATTTTAAATCTAAATAAATAATAAAATTCAGTTTTAATTTTTATAATATCATGATTTTAATAAATTAATTTATATACTAATATATATAAATATAAATTTGACAAATAGAAGAATGTTTTATATCATATTTAATATGAGGAGAAAATATGAATAATCTTAATAAATTAATAGACCATACTATTTTAAGACCTGATGCCACAATAGATGATGTAAGAAAACTATGCATAGAAGCAAAAGAATACGGATTTTATTCTGTATGCGTAAATTCAGCTTATGTAAATGTAGCTTATAATTTTCTTCTGCATTCAGATGTAAAAGTATGTTCAGTGGTAGGCTTTCCTTTGGGAGCTATGATGAAAGAAGCTAAAGCCTATGAAACAAAAGTTGCTGTAGACAGCGGAGCCGATGAAATAGATATGGTTATCAATGTAGGCTTTCTAAAGAGTAAAAAAATAGATCTTTTTGAAAGAGATATAAAAAAAGTAAGAGATGCATGCCATGCCAGCATATTAAAAGTAATAATAGAAACTTGTCTTTTAACAGATGAAGAAAAAGTATTAGCATGTAAAATAGCTAAGGAATGCGGTGCCGATTTTGTTAAAACTTCTACAGGTTTTTCTACAGGAGGGGCAACAGAACATGATGTAAAACTTATGCGTGAAGCTGTAGGCAAAGAAATGGGCGTTAAAGCTTCAGGAGGCATAAAAACTTATGAAGATGCTTTAAAAATGATTGAAGCAGGAGCTAGCAGACTCGGAACAAGCAGCGGTATAGCTATAATAAAAGCTCAAAAATCTTGAAATGAGGTAATTTTATGGAGCCAAAAGACCCTAAAGCTTTCTATGATGAAGAGGCATTTAAAAATAATCTTCTTGAATACCATATAAAATTAAAAAAAGGGGATGCTGCAAGATATGTACTTCTTCCCGGAGATCCTAAAAGAGTGGGATATATTGCCAATTTTTTAGATAATCCCGAATTAAAAGCTGATTATAGAGAATATGTAACAGTAACAGGTAAATATAAAGGAGTAGATATTTCTGTAACTTCCACAGGTATAGGAGGTCCTTCCGCTTCAATAGCTATGGAAGAACTTATTAAAGTAGGTGCTGATACATTTATAAGGGTTGGTACTGCAGGCGGACTTAGCCTCAAAGTAAAGCCCAATGATTTAGCAATAGCTCAGGCTGCAATCAAAGACGAAGGTACTACAAAAGAATATATACCCTTTGAATACCCTGCTATTGCAAATACTGATGTTATGTTCGCATTGAGAGATGCCGCTAAAAAAATAAATGCTAATTATCATATAGGTATTGTGCATAGTAAAGACTGCTTCTATGGTGAATTAGAGCCAGAGAATTCTTTTTTCAGAGAAAAGTTTGAAAATAATCTTAAATACTATACATTATGTGGAGCTATAGCTTCAGAAATGGAATGTGCTGCTCTTTTTGCATGTGCTTCTTTAAGAAAAGTAAGAGCAGGAGGAATAATGCATATAGTAGAAAATACTATGATAGAAAGAATGGGTACTCATTTAGAATATAATGATAATATAGAAAATATGATATTAACTGCATTAGAGGCGGTAGTGCTGTTACATGAAAAAGACAAAAAAGCTGAAAGCAATAACTAAAGAGGTAATTAAATATGTTTCCAAAAGCCTATTATCAGGAAAATGAAAACCTAGTTCATCATTTAAAATTAAAGAAAGGTGATGTAGGAAAATATATCATTATGCCGGGAGATCCTAAAAGATGCGTAAAAATAGCTAAAAGATTTGACAATGCCAAATTAATAGCTGATTACAGGGAATATGCCACTTACACAGGATATATAAACGGGGTTAAAGTTTCTGCTGTTTCGCATGGTATAGGAGGTCCTTCCACTGCTATAGCTTTAGAAGAACTTATCAAAATAGGAGCAGATACTTTCATTCGTGTTGGTACATGCGGCGGTATGAATATGGAGGTTTTGCCGGGTGATGTTGTTATAGTTAATGGTGCTGTAAAAGGCGGCGGCACAATGGATAATTATATACCTAAAGAATTCCCTTGCGTACCTAACATAGATGTTCTTGAAGCTATGATTGAGGGTGCTGATAAAATAAAAACAAGAACGCATGTAGGTGTTATACAATGCAAAGATGCTTTTTATGCTCAGCATGCTCCTGAAAGTATGGCTGTTGACAAGGAATTATTATATAAGTGGGATAGTTATATTAAAGCAGGATGTTTGGCTTCAGAAATGGAATCTGCTACATTATTTGCAGTAGGGGCGGCTAAGAATGTACGAACCGGAGCTGCTATGCTTGTTTTACATAATCAAGAAAGAATAAAAAATAATATTAATGATCCCAAAAATTATACAGGAGAAGAAGCCATAGATTTAATAATAGAATCTATTAAAATTTTAATAGACAAAGATAAAAAATAATAACAAAAAAAATAAATAATAAAAAATAATTTTAGGAAGGAATTATGATTAAAAAAATAGTGTTATGTGTTTTATTTATCATTTCTTTATTTGTATTCTCATGCTCTAAAAGTGCAAATAAAGATACAAATAGCTTTGAAATAGCTGTACTTATAGATTTAGGTCCTATAGATGATAAATCTTTTAATCAGGGATCTTGGGAAGGCGTAAAGGATTATGCTGAAAATCATGGTATAAGCTATAAATATTATAGAGTTCCTGACAAAGATATAGATTCTTATTTAAACACTATAGACCTTGCAGTTAAAGGCGGTGCTAAATTAATAGTAACTCCGGGATATCAGTTTGAACCTGCTATATACAAAGCACAGGATATTTATACAAATGTACATTTTATATTAATAGACGGAGAGCCGCAGGACGGAACTTATACAGATTATAAAACATCGCCTAATACAGTTGCAATTCTTTATTCTGAAGAGGAAGCCGGATTTTTGGCAGGTTATGCTATAGTAAAAGAAGGATATACTAATTTAGGATTTATGGGAGGTGTTGCTCACCCTGCGGTAGTTAGATTCGGATACGGATTTGTACAGGGTGCTGATTATGCTGCTGTTGAATCAAAGCTGCCTAAAGATGCTGTTAATATCAAATATACTTATGTAGGTAATTATGATCCTACTCCGGAAAATCAAACTTTAGCTACTTCTTGGTATAAAAGCGGCGTACAAGTAATATTTGCTGCTGCAGGTGCCGCAGGAAATTCTGTCATGAGTGCTGCTGAAAATAATAATGGCCTAGTTATTGGTGTTGATGTTGATCAGAGTTTTGAATCTCCTTCTGTTATTACTTCTGCTATGAAATTAATAAGAGAGTCTGTTTATAATGCTGTTGCTTCTTATTATAATGGGAATTTCAGCGGAGGAAAAACTACAATATTAGGAGCTCAGGTTAAAGGTGTAGGGCTTCCTATGGATACTTCTAAATTTAAAGTTTTTACAGAAGATGATTATAATATCATATATGATTCTCTTGTAAAAAAGACCATTAAAGTATTAAAAGATACTGATGCAAAAAGCATAGAAAATTTACCTTTGAATTTAGTAAAAATTAATTATATTAATTAAATTCTATATACTAGGAAATTAATATGAAAAAGATTTTCAGTTTAATAATAATTATCATCTCTTTTATATTTATTGTTTCATGCTCCAAAGGTAATACATCTGGCAAATATGAAATAGCTTTAATTACAGAAGGATCAATAGATGACAAATCATTTAATCAAGGAGCTTGGGAAGGCTTAACTCAATATGCTAAAGAAAATGGAATAACATATAAATATTATCAGCCTGCTCAAAAAACTACAGAAGGATATATTGATTCTATAGATTTAGCAGTATCTACAGGTGCTGAATTAGTAATAACTCCTAATTATTTATTTGAAACTGCAATTTATAAAGCACAGGATATTTATACAAATGTACATTTCATATTAATAGATGGTACTCCTCAAGACGGAACTTATACTGATTTTAGAATAGAGAAAAATGTTTATTCTGTGCTTTATGCTGAAGAGCAGGCAGGATTTCTAGCAGGTTATGCTATAGTAAAAGAAGGCTATACTAATTTAGGCGTTATTGGCGGCATGGCAGTTCCTCCTGTTATAAGATTTGGTTACGGATTTGTACAGGGTGCTGATTATGCTGCTAAAGAAATGAATATGCCTGCAGGAAGCATAAAAATAAACTATACTTATGTAGGAAACTTCAATGCTGCTCCTGAAAATCAGACTTTAGCTACTTCTTGGATAAAATTAATATATAATTATTAGTATAAAAAATATTTAGATATTATATTGATATAAAAAGAAGTTAAATGTCTTGAAGTAAAAGCATTGAATATACCGCCCACCCCAAATTTTTATTATTAGATTAGCATTGTTATTTATAAGCCTCTATATGTATAGTAGGCTCTATATTTAATTTTTTTCTTATTTCATTTTCAAAAATACTTACATTATTATGAGCTTCAAAAACTGTCATGTCTTTTGGGAAACGCATATGAAAAGTGATTTCGCTATGATCTCCGTAAGTATGTATATGAAAATGATGCAAATTAGCAGCGTCATCGTTAATATTTAGTTCTTTAGCTATATCATTGATACTTTTAATAATATCTTCTGAAGGATACTCCCCTATTAGAGGTTTTACACTAGATTTAATAACATCAAAAGCAGCGTAAAATATTACAAGAGAAACTAATATACTTAATACACCATCTATCCACCAGAAACTTTTTCCGAATAAAATACCTACTAATATAATTATAGAAGTAATACTATCGCTTCTATGATGCCAAGCGTCTGCATATAATGATTTAGATCCAGACTTTCTATATCCCCATAAAGAATACTGAGCCAAAAGTTCTTTAACCAAAATAGAAACCACCATAGCTACTATTGCCATCGTAGTGAATGAAGCTGTTTTTTTATTCATAATATTTTTTATAGCCTCAGAGAAAAAACTATAACCAATAAACACAAGCATAATACCAACTATAAAACTAGTTATAAGCTCTATTCTTCCATGTCCAAATGGGTGTTCCTTATCGGGCGGTCTTTTAGAAAATATTCCTCCTATTATAACTATAACACTGCTTATACAATCGCTCAATGAATGCCAAGCATCTGCCATAATAGATAAAGAACCTGTTAAAAGTCCTACTATATACTTAAAAGCAAATAATAATATGTTTATAATAACAGATACCACACCCTCTATTATCATATATTTTGATTTTTTTTCATTACTAACATGATTCATTTTATGACCCCAAATTTAATTTTTTTAATCTTTTAAGGATAAAGAATTTAATATAAAATGTCAATTACATAAATATAAATTGTTGTTTACAGATTAGAATATTTTAACTTTATATAAAAATATTATAACTTATATATGATAAGTCAAAATAAAATTAATAACTTGATAAAAGTTAATTTTTTTGTTAATATAGTTTTATATGGTTTACATAATTAAAAATTAAATAAAAAATATACATAAAAAAGGAGAACAAATAATATGTCAAATATAGCATTTTTATTTCCTGGTCAAGGTTCGCAATGTGCAGGTATGGGAAAATCTTTGTATGATAATGTTGCTGAGTCTAAAGCAATATTCGATAAGGCAGCAAATATATTAGATGATGTAGATATAAAAGCATTATGTTTTGAAGGAACAGAAGATGATCTTAAAAAAACAGAAAATACCCAGCCTGCTTTGGTTACAGTAGGCATTGCAGTTTATGAAGCATTAAAAGCAAAAGGAGTTAAAGGAGACCTATTTGCAGGTCATAGTTTAGGAGAAATTACTGCACTTTCTGCCGCAGGATACATATCATTTGAAGATGCTGTAAAAATAGCAAGAACAAGAGGTCTTCTAATGGCTAAAGCTGGTGCTGATGCTCCTTACGGAATGGCTGCTGTGCTTGGATTAAGTTATGATGATGTTGCTAAATGTATGCCAGAAAACAAAGAGGTTGTTGCTGCTAATTATAATTTAAAAGATCAAATAGTTATATCTGGTTTATTAAGTGCAATTGAAGCTGTTACTCCTAAACTTCAGGAGGCTGGTGCTAAAAGAGTATTGCCATTAAAAGTATCCGGTGCTTTCCACTCTCCATTTATGAAACCTGCTGCTGACAGCTTAAAAGAGTTTTTAGAAAAAATAGAATTTCATAAAAATGATAATAAAGTTTTATCTAATGTTACAGCTGAAGTTCATGAATTCGATTCTATAAAAGAAAATCTATACAAACAAATGTTCTCTACTGTAAGATGGTATGAAAGCATGCTTAATATTCAAAAACAAGGTATTACAAAAGTATTTGAATGCGGACCTGGTAAAGTTTTAGTTGGTATGAGTAAAAAAATTACTCCAGATATTGAATCTGTTTGTGTGTTTGATATAGATTCTCTAAACGCTGCTTGTAATTAATATAAAATAATAATATAAAGGCAGGATTTATAATTATTTCCTGTCTTTCATTTTGCAGAAAATTTTTAAAATAAAAAAGGACATATAAAATAAACTATATGCCCTTTAATTTTATACTATATTTAAATTAATATTATTATATTACCAAATTATAGTTTACCAACCAAATCAATACCTGGTTTTAAAGTTTTAGCACCTGGTTTCCATTTAGCAGGACAAACTTCGCCGCCATGTTCAGCTACATATTGCGCAGCTTGTACTTTACGCAATAATTCATTAGCATCTCTACCGATTCCCATATCATGTACTTCATAAGCTTTAATTTGACCTTCTGGGTTTACAATGAAACTTCCGCGTAAATCTTGACCAACTTCATCTACAAATACTTCAAAGAATCTTCCTAATACTCCTGTTGGATCTCCAAGCATAGTGTATTTAAGATTAGCTATAGTTTTTGTAGCATCTGCCCAAGCTTTATGTACAAAGTGAGTATCTGCTGATACAGAATAAACTTCACAATTAATTTTCTTTAATTCATCATATACACTATTTAAATCTTCTAATTCTGTAGGACATACAAATGTAAAGTCAGCTGGATAGAAGAAAAATACACTCCATTTACCTAATACATCTTTTGTTTCAACAGTTTTGAACTCTCCGTTTTGATAAGCTTCAACTTTAAAATCAATAAGTTTTCTATTAATTAAACTCATATTATAACTCCTTTTATTTATGTTTGTATCATCTAACAATACATTAAATAATAGTTTTTGTCAAGTAAAAAAATATCTATTTAGTAAAAATTACTAAAAAATATATTTTTTATTTAATATTTTTATAACTGTAATATTCAGTAACAAAAATATTATATATAATTTTTAGTTTTAAGCTGCAAGATAACATTGTCTGTAAAAATTTTTATATATTCAAAATTTGTAGCAATATTTAATCTTATAAAACCTTTATAATCTTTAGAAAACCATTCTCCGAAATCAACTGCTATCTTACAATCATCTTGTATAAACTCTTTTATTCTGTCAGCATTGACAACCTTTCTTAAATCTATAAACATTAAATATGTACCTTCTAAAGGACTTATTATTATATCAGGTACTTTTTCATTTAATTCATTTTTAATATATTCATAATTTCTTTTTAGAGTTTTTAAAAGTCCGTCAAGCCAATCTTCTCCGTATTTATAAGCAGCTTCAGCAGCAACCATGCCAAGCAAACTTAGCTCAGTTCTATTTACAGTACGAACATATTTATTATATATATTTCTCATATCATCATTAGGTATAATTACATGAGAATTCAAAAGACAGGCTAAATTAAAAGTTTTTGATGCTGAAGTTAATACTATCAATTTATCCATATACTTGTCTTTATTTTTTATAGAAAGTGCAGATATAAAAGGACGAACTCCTAAGTTTATATCCTGATGTATCTCATCTGAAATTATATATACATTATGTTTTTTGCATATATCAAAAGTTTTATCTATTTCTTCATCAGTCCATACTCTTCCAACAGGATTATGAGGATTACAGAATATCATCATTTTCACATTATTTTTTACAATGTCATTTTCCAATCTTTCAAAATCTATTGTAAAAATACCATTATCATTTTTCAATCCGCATTCAATTAAATTTCTACCATTATCTTTAACAGCATTATGAAAAGGATAATAAACAGGTGTAAGTATAATAATAGAATCTCCTTTTTGAGTAAAAGCATTCACAAGCCAATATATAGAAGTTACAACCCCTGTAGAAAAACTTATCCATTCTTTTTTTAACTCTATATTATATCTTCTTTTCTGCCAATTAAAAAATGCCTCAAAATAACTATCCCACAAAATAGTATACCCAAAAACTCCATGCATAATTCTTTTATTTAATGCATCTATTACTTCATTAGGTGCTTTAAACTCCATATCAGCAACCCACATAGGAATCAATCCGTCAGCATTGAATCTTCTATCTTTTTTGGTTTCCCATTTATTAGCATTTGTACCTTCTCTGCTTACCAAATATTCATAATTAAATTTTTCTATTGTCATAAAATAATCCTAAATATATATAAATGTAACATTATTTTTAATTTTTTAAATTTATATTTTATAAAGAAATAGGCTGCATATAAAATACACAGCCTATCAAAATAAATTCTTCAAAAGAAATCATTTATTGTTTTATATTACCAGAAGAATTATTATTTTTGCTCATTGAATCCATACCGGATATACTATAACGCATTTCAGTATCAGCCATAACATTTTTCATATTATAATAATCCAATACACCAATATTTCCTTTTTTAAGAGCCTCAGCAATAGCAAGCGGAAGCTGAGATTCAGCTTCAACAACTTTAGCTTTCATCTCCTCAACCTGAGCACGCATCTCCTGTTCACGAGCTATAGCCATAACCCTTCTCTCTTCAGCTTTAGCCTGAGCAATTTTCTTGTCAGCCTCAGCTTGGTCAATCTGTAAGAAAGCCCCAATATTACTTCCAACATCAACATCTGCAATATCAATAGAAAGTATCTCAAAAGCGGTACCGGAATCAAGCCCCTTAGCAAGTACAACCTGAGATATTCTGTCCGGATTTTCTAAAACTTCTTTATGAGAAGCAGAACTGCCTATAGTAGTAACTATCCCCTCTCCTACTCTGGCAATAATAGTTTCCTCTCCGGCACCTCCAACAAGACGGTTAATATTAGTTCTAACAGTAACTCTCGCAGTGGCTTTAACCTGTATACCATCTTTAGCAACGGCAGCAATCAAAGGTGTAGCTATAACTCTAGGAGAAACAGAAGTTCTTATAGCATCAACTAAATCTCTTCCAGCCAAGTCTATAGCAGCAGCCCTCTCAAAGTTCAAATCCAAAGACGCCTTATCAGCAGCTATCAAAGCATCAGCAACAGCAGTAGGATTGCCCCCTGCTAAATAATGTGCCTCAAGCTCATTTGTTCCTATCTTTAAGCCTGCCTTCCATAACTTTATTTGATTCAATACTATAAGCGAAGGATTAACTCTTCTAAGACGCATAGTAATCAATGTTATCATATTTATTCTTACACCGGAAAACAAAGCAGTAATCCAAAGCCCCATAGGGAAAAAATGCAAGAAGATAAATAAAAGTATCAGTATTACTACAATACCGACAAACATAGGAATAATTGGAATATAACCAAAATCAAACATATATAAACCTCCTAAAATAATCAATTATGTACATAGGTTCCTATATTTTCACCGGAAATAGCTTTTGTGATATTACCGGCTTTATTCATATTAAATACTCTTATAGGCATATCATTATCATTAGCCATAGCAAAAGCTGTCATATCCATAACTCTTAAATTCTGATTAATAGCTTCTTTAAAAGTTATATCATTATACATTTTTGCATCTTCATTCTTTTTAGGATCTTTATCATAAACTCCATCAACATTAGTACCTTTTAATACTATAGAAGCACCTATCTCTAAAGCTCTAAGTATAGCTGTACTGTCAGTTGTAAAATAAGGATTAGAGGTACCGCCTGCTATGATTAATACATTACCGCGTTCTAATATACGAATAGCCTTATCTCTCTCAAACCCCTCTATCATTCCTTCTATATTAAAAGCTGATAATATTTGAGTATGAGTTCCTGCAGCCATAAATCTGTCTTTTAAAGCAATGGCATTCATAATAGTAGCAAGCATACCCATAGAATCAGCGGTGGCTCTTACCATACCTGTTTTATCAGATAACTGCATACCTCTGAAAATATTTCCTCCCCCTACAACTACAGCTATTTCTGTATCATTTCCAGCCTCTTTCATCTCTAATGCTATTCTATCAACAACATTATTATCTATACCGTATTCTTTTTGACCAAGTAAAGCTTCTCCTGATATCTTGAGCAATACTCTTTTTTTCATTATTGACCTCTTTTATAAAGTTAATTTTCTGAATTATACTATCTTTTTATATATATATCAAGATTTAATATTTGATAGAATATTAAATATTTTTTAAGTATCATAAATCTAACGATTAATCATTATATTGAACTTTTTATAACTAAGACTATAAAATATAAATACTTAATATTTAAGTATAATGCAAAACTAATACAATATTTTTTATCACTATTTTATAAATATATTATTCATTCATGAGCGAATCTTTTTAAAACTTCATGGCTAAGCCTATAAGAAGTCCAATCTGACATCTGAATCGCATTGAGTGATAAATAAAAATCAATACTAGATTTATTCCAATCCAAACACTGCCAATCAAGTCTTTCGCATCCTCTTTCAACTGCAATTTTTGCAACCTCTTTCAAAAGTCTTTTTCCATATCCCAATCCCCTATAATCAGGTGTAATATATAAATCTTCTAAATATATTCCAGCCTTTCCCAAAAAGGTAGAAAAATTATGAAAAAATAATGCATATCCTATTTCAATATTATTTTCTAAGGCTATTAAAACTTCGCATTTCTTTTTTTCAAATATCCACTCTTTAAGTATATCCTCAGTTGCAGTAACCTCATGCTCTAATTTTTCATAACAGGCAAGTTCTTTTATAAATTTTAATATTACACCAACATCTTCACTAACAGCAAATCTAATATCAAATTTCTTATCACTCATTTATAAACCTTTTATATTATTTTAAATTATTAGGATTCAAACATTTAAGACTGTCAATAACAAATAATCCGTCTTTTCTTATCAATTTATCATCAAAATAAATTTCACCGCCTCCGTATTTTTTAGTCTGTATACATACTAAATCCCAATGCACTTTAGAACTATTTCCATTAGGAGCTTCATCATAACAAGCACCCGGAGTAAAATGGAAACTTCCCATAATTTTCTCATCAAATAATATATCTTTCATAGGCTCTGTAATATAAGGATTAACTCCTATAGCAAACTCGCCTATATATCTTGAACCGCTGTCAGTGTCTAATATATTATTTATTCTCTTAGTATCATTACAAGAGGCATTAATTATTTTTCCATTTTTAAACTCAAATTTAATATTTTCATAAGTAAATCCGTCGCTGTATAAAGAAGGTGTATTATAAGATAAAATACCATTAACAGAATTTTTTACAGGGGCAGTAAATACTTCTCCGTCAGGGATATTAAGCTCACCGGCACATTTTATGGCAGGTATATCTTTTATAGAGAAAGTTAAATCAGTATCTTTTCCAACTATTCTAACTTTGTCAGTTTTATTCATAAGTTTTACTAAATTATCCATAGCTTCAGACATCTTAGAATAATCCAAATTGCAAACCTTAAAATAAAAATCTTCAAATTCATCTGTACTCATAGAAGCCTGCTGTGCCATAGCTGATGTAGGATAATTCATAACAACCCATTTAGTATTTTTCACTCTCTCTTTCATGTGTACCGGATCAAGATAAAACTTTTCATATATAGCATGATTTTCCATTTTTACAGAAGAGTTTTCTGAACTATTTAATCCGCCCCATATACCAACATACGCATCCATCTCCTTCATAAGCATCAAATCAGATTTTGCCCAAGTTTTCATCTGCTCTTCATTACATTGCTTCAATAATTCTCTAAGTATATGAGGATCATGATTCCAAACAAAAGGACTTGCTCCTATTTTATAAACTTCTTTTATAATGGCATTTACTAAACTTCTTTCTTCACCTTCTCCATAAGATTTTATAAGTATTTTTTCACCTTTTTTTAATTTGCATGAATAATTAACTATAGTTTTTGCTAATTTTTCTATTCTCGCATCTTTCATTTTTTATTTCCTCAATTTAATAATTATTTGTTTTATATCAATAATTTTATATAATAAAAAATAATAATCAATATATAAATGATGAAATACTATAGAAAAAATATTATTTAAATATATAATTTATAAAAAATAAACTTGGATTATAAAATGAAAAATAGTATATTATTTATGTTGTTTATAATTATATTAAGCTCTTCAGTATATGCTGAAAATAATGCAAAAGATGTTGAAGGCTTCTGGGCTATGCCTGAAAAACCAAGAGGAAGAATGAAAGTAGCCAAAATAATAGTTATTGATAATAAAGTATATGCTTACGGCATAGCATTGCATGATGATGTAAAAAGTACATTGGATATACATAATCCGGATAAATCATTGAGAGATAAGGATTTAAAAGGATTAATATTTATATATGATATAGTATTCAAAGATGGTGAGTGGCATACAGGAAGAATATATCATACAGATCAAGGAAGCATATACTATGCCAAAATAAGTTTATCAGAAGATAAAAAAACATTATTTCTGAAAGCATCATTGGATAAAAAAGGCATAGTAGGAGCTACAGTAGAATGGACTAGGCTCTCTAAAGAAGAGTCCAATAAATATACAGATATTCCTGTAAATAAATTAAGAACTATAGAAGGCAAAGGAATATGAGCATCAATTACTTTCTTCTACAATTTCTGCTTTGCTAAAATTATATATACCGAATATATCATAAATAACATTAGTTAATTTTCTATTTTGCATTACAGTTCCGGAATAATAATATATTGGAATAATAGCCATGTCATTCATAGCAATGCTTTCAGCCTCATGAAAATACATACTTCTATCTGAATCATTTTCGGCAAAAGAGGCATCTAATAAAGCTTTATCAAATAGCGTATTACTATATCTTCCCTCATTCAATACATATCCTGTTTTTACCAAAGATAGAAATGCAGCAGGGCTATTATATCCTCCAATCCAGCCCTGTCTTGCCATATCAAAGTTTCCATCTCTTCTAGTTTGCAAAAGTACAGCCCATTCCTCCTGTCTTATAACCATATTTATATTTAATGCTTCTTTTAACATAGCTTGTATGCTTTCTGCAATAGTAATATGAAAACCGGGATTTGTTATGAATTCAAATACAGGGAAATTTTCTCCATTAGGATAACCCGCATCTGCAAGTAATGCCCTAGCCTCCTCTACATTCTTTTGATAATCTTCACTTTTTGTAGAAAAATATCCTTCTTTTTTATATCTAAAATCATTTGTACTATCAACATCTTTTATATTATAAGGAACAATAGCAGCAGCAGGTTTTTCTCCTCCTTTCATAATATTATTCACTATATATTCCCTATCTATAGCTAAAGAAATAGCCTTCCTCACTCTAACATCATTAAAAGGCTCTTTTCTATTATCAACTTCGTAAAAATAAAGTGATATATTAGGTACTGCTCTTGCAATACCTTCTTTTAAAAGCATCTCTCTATCATTTATAGGCGTATTATGATAAAAATATATTTCCTCATTTATTATCGCAGACATTGCAGTATTATCATTATCTATAAACTCAAAATTAATAATATCAGGCTTAATCTCTTTATAATTCCAATAGTCTGTATTTTTACGAACTACTAATCTTGCATTATGATCCCAGCGAACTATTTGAAAAGCTCCGTTTCCAACCATAGTATTAACATCTAAAGTCCAGCCGTCCTCATTTTGACTAACGATATCTTCACGCAAAGGTGTATATGCAGTATGTGCTGCCATCTCCAGAAAATAAGGGACAGGATATTCTAATTCTACATATAAAGTTTTATCATCTAATGCTTTAACGCCCAATGTTTCTTTATCTTTTTTACCCATCATTATATCGCCTGCATTTTTTATAACATCCAAAAGTATTGAATATGAAGCTCCGTTTTTAGGGGCAACTATTCTCTTCCAAGCATATACAAAATCATTAGCCTTTAAATCAACTCCATCAGACCATTTGGCATTGCTTCTAATATTAAAAATATATATTGTATTGTTATTAGATGATGTCCAGCTTTCGGCAGCTCCTGGTATAATATTATTATTTTCATCTCTTATAGTTAAATTTTCAAATAAATGTGTTGTATATATCATAGCATCTACTGCTGAATTGATTGTAGGATCTATTGTCTGAGGCTCAGGACCTACAGAAACGGTTATTTCATTTAAAATATTTTTTGGCTCTTTATGGCATGATAAAATAAAAATAACATACAATAAACAAAATAATTTAACTAATATATTCTTTTTCATAAATAATATTCCTAATATAAACTAATAATTATAGTATCGAAAAAAAATATAATTAACTAATTAAAATATTTTAATTTTAGATAGTTTCATATATTAATACTTTTTCATTATCTATAATAATCTTAAAACTATCATCTATAGCATTATAATCAATAATATCAGCAGAATAAATTAAATCACTTTCTTCAAAATCATCTTTTATTCTTGATATCTCATTTAATGATAATTTGATATTAATATCTATAACTATATCAATATCTGAGAATTTTTTATTTGTTCCTTTTACTCTTGAACCAAATAAATATGCTTTTCCATATTTTATATGTTTTTTTAGAATATCTTTGATAATTTGAATTTCATTTTCAGTTAAGCTAATCATTCATTGTTTTCCTCTAAATGTTTCAAAAGGGATTTGGCATAAGATAAAAATTCTATTGCTTCTTTAATTACTTCTTCAGAAACTTCATTTGAATAAATATGAGAAGTAGAATTTCTTGCATCTTTAAATCTTATCCATTTTTCAACATCATCTATAAGTAAATGCTTAGCTGCCAATCTGAATAATTCTTTTTTAGTTATGCCGCTAGTTATATCAGGATTTATATTCTCATTGAGCCATCTTTGTATAAATTTCCAACTTTGTTCAAAAGCTATTTCAAAGTTATGTGTTAAACCAGCTCTTATTGTAAGTATTAAATCTTCATCATCTGTTTTGATTCTATCATATACATTGATTGATTTTTCTAATGCGGCTATAGATTTTTTCAGACTATCTAAATTTAATATCATAAAAAACTTTAAAAATAGGGTATCTTTCAAAAGAAAAGATACCCTATCGATTTTAATATTTATTTTTATATATAAAATTATTTCAATGCTATATTGTAAGTATCCATAGCTATAGCTTTTTCTTCATCAGTAGCTATAACATAAAGTTTAATAGGAGCACCGTCTTTTTCAAAACTAGCACATCCTCTGGCTTTAGAATTTTTATCAGCATCGCATTTAATACCAAGCTCATCTAAACCTTCAAGTATTCTTCCTCTAATAGATGCACTATTCTCACCTATACCGCCTGTAAATACAATACCATCAAGATGACCAAGGGCAGCCATATAAGCCCCTATATATTTTTTTACTCTGTAGCAGAACATTTTTATAGCAAGTTCAGCTTTTTTATTAGTTTTAGAAGCCTCATCTAAATTTCTCATATCATTGCTAAGACATGAAACTCCTAAAAGTCCGCTTTTTTTATTTAAAATATTATCCATTTCTTTTGGAGATAAATTTTCTTTAGCCATAACAAAAGTAGGAACAGCAGGATCCATATCACCAGACCTAGTACCCATTACCAAACCTTCCAAAGGAGTCAAACCCATACTAGTATCAATAGATTCTCCATTTTTTATAGCAGTTACGCTAGCACCATTTCCTAAATGGCAAACTATAACATTAGCATTAGGTTTATTTTCTGCCTTACAGAACTCTCCGTAAACATATTTATGAGAAGTACCATGGAAACCATAACGGCGTATTTTATATTTATCATACCATTCATAAGGAACAGCGTACATATAAGCATAATCAGGTATTGTTTGATGGAAACTAGTATCAAATACACCTACCATTTTTACATCTTTTAATATTTCTTTACAAGCAGCTATACCCTGCAAACCAGCTGGGTTATGTAAAGGAGCTATATCGCAGCAAGCCTCCATAGCTTTTACAGCTTCATCAGTGATTAATGTACTTTTGTTGAATTCTTCACCGCCATGAACAACCCTATGACCTACAGCAGATATTTCATTCATATTAGATATAACACCAAATTCTTTGTCTGTTAAAAGAGAAAAAATTAAAGACATACCAGCTTTATGGTCAGCAACTTTTTGTTCTATTTTTTTTTCTTTTCCTTTTTCTACAGCTGTGTGTTTTAATGCACTTATCTCTTCGCCGATTTTTTCCAAAAGTCCTTTAGCTAAAACTTTTGCTTCAGGCATAGCGAATAATTGATATTTAATACTTGAACTTCCTGAATTGATTACCAATACATTCATAAAATGACTCCATAGTTTTGATTATTTTATTTTATAATTATACCATACTCCGTATATTTATCAATGAATTTTTATTTTATTATCAATAAATAAAGGCTTTAAATATTTAAACATATTTAAAGCCTAAAAACTGTATTTATTATTTATTTATTCTTGCTTTTCTACCCACATAATAGTATATCTGTCAAATGATTTACTTCTATCTGCAAGCCATATAGTATCTTTCTTTACTTTAGCTTTTACAGTAATATTTTGTCCTACATACTTAGCATATTCATCAAAAAATTTTTTATCAAAATAATAATCTCGCTCTTCTGTAGTTATAACTATCTCAGGAAATATTGCTGTACCTACCATTCTAATAGTACCCGTAATCTCCTCTTTCTTAGCAAAAAGCATAAAGAAAAAAACCAGCATAAAAATATAAGAATATTTTATGATGTTTTTATAAATTCTTTTCATTAGTCCTCCTTATTCATAAATTAATATTCTTTAATTTTTCCATCTTTACCAAATAATATATGTCTTTCTTTAGGTATATAAGGAATATCATTTACTGTTTCATACATTTTTGATGCCTGTACTGATGATGCTTTAGGAGTTGTAATATTTATAGGAGTTGGGCTATTTCCAATATAAGTATCATTATTTAAAGCCAATTCTAAAGAGCTTGATAGCTTTCTAGTTAATAAATTACCAGACTGAGTCAAACTTCCATTATAAACTACTACTGCCCCTGGATATAAATTAATATTATCATTTTCTTTTTGTTCTTTTATTTCTGCTCCTGTAACTTCTCCATTATATATTCCTTCAACCCATTTAAATAATAAATCATCCCAACTAGATGCCCCTATAAAACTTACATTATTTAAAACTCTATTATAATCTTCAGCTGATGAATATTTTGCTATATTTTGAAATACAGAAGGGTTATTATTATTTCTTTGATAAAGCCAATTCATAAATACTGAAACTGATGGATAATTAGCAAATATATTAAGAGGAAGATTCCAAGTATAGAAACAATAATAACCATTCATTCTATTAAATTCATTTATTCTTGAACTAACTGTAATTGGGCTGAATAATATAGAAGTAGATTCTGAAAGAGCTTCATTAAGCCAAGTAGATATTTCTTTTCCATTTTCTATATAATTAACATTAAAATTAATTAAATGCTGAAATTCATGCTGTATAGTTCCAGCCATATACTCAGGATTTTCATTAACTATTTTTATATCCATATATAATATCTCAGCATTATTATTTTGATTCAATAATAAATCATTTCCATAAAAATAACCAGTAATAACAGTACCTGAATAACTAGCATTCAATTCTAATAGCAAAATTATAATTTTACCATTCTTATCAACATCTGTATGTTCTCCATATATTCTAACTTCTTCAGCATAATTATTATTAAATACATTAGCTATATAATCCACACTTTCCTTATTATATCCTGAGCCATCTTGTAAATATATAATTAATTTATCATATTCTGCTATTTTATTAAAATTATAACGTTTATTTCCTCTCTCCTTATAATCAGCATAAAAAGATGCATTTCCCATACTTCCGTCAGGATATATCAATGAATTGTCATAATTGTCATAATTGTCATAATTCACCCCTAAAAAATCTGATGCTTTTTGACAAGAAGATAATAAAGAAAATAAAAACAGCATAAAAAATATTTTCTTCATAAAAGTATCTATTCTCCAATTTATATTTTATAAAAAGTAATTTATTATATTAAATAAAAAAAGTCAATAATTAAAACATATCATATTCACATAAAAAATAATATTATTTTTTTATTTATTTTCTTTTATTTTTTACGAAATCATTATAAAATTAGATTTAAAATTATATAATTTTAAAACTTTTTGGAGATTAAAAATGAAAAGGTTAAGTTTAATAATAATATTTATATTTTTATCAGCTTTAATACTTAGTGCAAATACAATAGAAGACGAAGTATTAAGATTAATAAATTTAGAGAGAAGCAAAGAAGCTCTTCCGCCTCTTCCTAATAATCAAAGACTTCATTCTTTGGCATTATATCATGCTGATAATATGGCAAAAAATAAATTCTTTAGTAATACAGATTTAGACGGTTTAGATTCAAAAGCAAGACAAGTCAAATTATATCCTGAAATGGTTGGAAATATAAGTGAAAATATGCATAAACTAGATGTTATACCATTTACTGATAAAAAAGCAGCGGAAAGCATTGTTAAAGATCTTATGAAAACTCCTGACAGTAAAAAGAATATATTAAGTAAAGATTATAATGCAATAGGAGTTGGTGCTGTAAAAAGAGGCGTTGGTGTTTATACTACAGTAACATTTGCTAATATAGTTGCTGAATCTGTAGATTTCTCACCTACCGCTAAATACGGAGATGAAATAACTGCAAAATATAGAATATTAAATGGTGCTGCATTTACTGATTTTAAATTAGCTGTAGAGATGGCAGATCCTGAAGCTAGAATCACAGGAGATGACGGAAAGACATATATAGGAAAAGTAATATACGATGTTAAAGATATGGGAAATTCTATATTAGGAAGAACTTTCAAAGCTGAATACGGACAAGGAGATTATAAAATTTCTATTCTTTACAAAGGTCAGCATTTCTTAAGCAATGTTAGAACTATAAAGGTTGAATAATAGTTAGTGATAAATAATGAAATTTAGAAGAAGATTTAATATAAAAAGCGGAATAGATTTAACCCCTATGATAGATATAGTATTTAATTTACTTATATTTTTCATGGTGGGTTCAACAATTATAGTTACACCGCAAATAGAAATAAGTCTGCCTAAATCCACATCTGCAGTAGGTTCAGAAAAAAATGATACTGTAGTGATAAGCATATCAAAAGATGGGAAAAAATACATAAACGGATATTTATCTGAAGATATTGATGCGGATCTAAAAAAATTAGCAGATACAGAAGGAGAATTGGAAAAACCTGTAGAGATACGCTCAGATCAAGATGTAAAAACTCAAACTTTAATATCTGTTATAGACAGTGTAAAAAATGCGGGGTTTACAAGGCTTAGCATAGCTACTGAAGAACAAAATCAAAACTAAATAATTTTTATTAGTTTTTATCTTTTAATAAAAATGCTGTTTCAATAAACTTAATTATTAAAACAGCATTTTTATTTTTTTTATTTTATTCATATCTAATTTATTCATCTCTAAATTGTAATGAATATAGGTATTGATATTTTCCGCCTCTTTTCATCAATTCTTCATGAGTACCTGATTCAGTTATTTTACCATCCTCAACTACACATATATATGTAGCATTTTTGATAGTAGAAAGTCTATGTGCTATAACAAATGTAGTTTGAAGATTAATAATTTCATTTAAAGCTTTTTGAACATACATTTCACTTTCAGTATCCAAAGCACTAGTAGCTTCATCAAGTATCAATATAGAAGGTCTTTTAACTACCGCTCTTGCCAATGCTATTCTTTGACGCTGTCCTCCTGAAAGCATTACACCTCTTGGACCTATATGCGTATCATATCCATTAGGTAATTTCAAAATAAACTCATCAGCATGTGCTATTTTTGCTGCTCTTACTAAATCTTCATCTGTAGCATTAGGATTGGCATATAAAATATTTTCTCTCACAGTTCCATAAAAAAGAATATTTTCCTGAGATACAACCCCTATTTGATTTCTAACACTTCTAGTATTTAATTCATTTATATCAATTCCATCAAATCTTATTACTCCTTCACTTGGAGTAAATAATTTTGGTATCAAACTTATCAAAGTAGTTTTTCCGCCTCCAGAATTACCTACAAAAGCAACAACATCTCCTTTTTTTACATTAAAACTTACAGGTCCCAAATGAAAAGGATTAGCATCGCTTCTTCTTGGATACTCAAAATGAACATTTTCAAAAGTAATTGAATGTTCTATTGGCTTCATTTCTTTTTTAGTCTTATCATCAACATTTTCAGCAGGCAAATCTATAATCTGAAATACTCTAATAGCTATCATTTTAGTCAATTGCAAATTCATAAATATACCAGATAAATCTCTAACAGGAGTAGATATATTAAGCATATAAAGTAAAAATCCCCATAAAAATTCAAAAGGCATTTCTCCTTTAAATATTAAAAATCCGCCGTAAGCAAGTATTATAAGCATAGCAACTATCATTACAAGTTCTGTCATCGGTCTGTTAAGAGAAGTAAGCAAACTTATTCTTCTCATTATATTTATTAATTCACTATATAAACTTTTATATCTATTAACCTCCTGATCCTCTTTAGAAAATATTTTGATAACTTCTATACCCCTTATGTCTTCCTGTATAACTGAAGTAGTGCTTCCAAGAAAATTCTGCTGTGCCGATATTCTGCTTCTTATTAATTTTGAAACCTTATCTATACCTAATCCTATTAAAGGAGCTGCCACAAAACATGCTATAGTAAGTTTTACATTTAATATAAGAAGCATAGCTAATGTAAGTATTAAAGTTAAAGGAACTGTAATCATATTTGGCAATGTACTAGATAAGAAACTTTCTATTGTCCCAGACTCATTGATAACCCTACTCATTAAGTCTCCTTCTTTTTCCTGCTTAAAATATGCAATATCAGTATTAAGAAGTCCTCTCATCATATCAGCACGAACATCTTTACCTATTTCTTGGGCAGTAAAAGCAAAAAGAAAAGTTTTTACATAATCAAATCCAACTCTAAATAAAACATATATAAACCCTATAATAATAATAAAAGCAAACTGTGCAATTATAATCGGATTTGCTATAGAATCAGAAGACAAAAACTGCTGAGTTAAATCTTTAGTATTAAAATTACTGAATCTTGCCGCTAAATCAGCAACAAATGGTATTTTATCTAAAATATCAACTCTTTTACCGCCTGTTATAGCTATAGCCATCTGTCCAAAAAATGGAGGTAATATATTTATTATTGTATATCCAACACTCAATATAAAAGATGGTATAAATAATTTCTTATGACGCATTGCATAAGAAAACATTCTTCTATAAGGATGCTTTTCAATTTTTGTATAATACTTTTTCATATGTTCTTCTGTAACAGCACCATAATCAAATGGTCTGTCATCTTTTTTAAAAAATTCTTTTACTTTTTTTATAAGCATAATTTTCTATTCCTGATAAATATTATATTTGTTTATTAATTAAATATTCTATATTAAAATATTTGATATTTCAATATTCTATTAAATTCTCTCCGTATTCCAAACGAAGTTTTCTATCAGCCATATTAGCAATAGAAACAGAATGAGTAACAATTATTAAAGAGGCATTGCTTTGCTTTGTCATATTCCATAATAATTCTCTTACTAATTCAGCATTCTTCTTATCCAAATTTCCTGTGGGTTCATCAGCCAATACAACACTTGGCTTATTTATTAAAGCCCTTGCAATAGCGACTCTTTGTGCCTCACCTCCTGAAAGCTCTCCTATTCTATGCTCCATTCTATCTTTCAAACCAACGGTTTCAAGAAGGTTTTCAGCTTTTTGTCTTGCTTCTTTTTTATTATATTTAAGCATTAGAGATGGGATCATAACATTCTCTAAAGCACTAAACTCACCAAGTAAATTATGAAACTGAAATACATAACCAAGAGAACTATTTCTAAAATGTGCTAATTGTCCTTCATTCATTTTACCAATATTATTGCCTAATATATATATACTGCCATCTGTAATATCATCTATTCCGCCTATTAAATTTAAAAGAGTAGTTTTTCCGCTGCCTGATTCTCCTGTTACTGCAAGTATTTCATTTCTATAAACTTTTAAACTTATAGATTTTAATACTTCTACTTTAGGAGGTCCTGCATAAGTCTTTTTTAAATTTTCTATATTAATAAGAACTTCTTTATTATCACTCATATCTAAGTACCTCCGCAGGTTTATATCTGCTTGCTATATAAGCAGGTATTATTGCAAATAAAACAGAAAGTAAGAATGAAATACTAGCAACCATTATAACCTGCAAAGCATGTATTATAGAAGGAAGTCCTCCGCTTACATAATAAATATCTGATGGGAAAAAGTCCGGAACTATTGGTATTGATATTCCAGCACTTATTTTTGAAGGAATAAACCAAATAATATTAACTATAAACTGCATTATAATCCTTAATCCTTCCAAAGCCTCATTAACATAATTAGCAAGTAATATACCGCATATTACACCGAGTACAGTACCTATTAAACCTATTATCGCTCCTTCCAAAAAAAATACTTTAGCTACATTTGAAGGTCTCAAACCTAATGTCTTTATTATAGCAATATCCCTCCTTTTATCTTTAACAAATATTATCTGACTTGAAGCAATATTCAAAGCTGCTATTAATATTATGAAAGAAAGTATCAAAGCAAGCATTAATTTTTCCGTATGCAAAGCCTGAAAAAAATTCCTATCAAAAAGCATCCAAGGCATGACATTATAAAACTCTTTTAAATCTGTATCAATCTTTTTGGCAACTTTATCCGCTTCAAAAAAATTTCTTACCTTTACAGCAACGCCTGTAACAGCATTATTATAACCAACCATCCTCTGACCTGTAGTAAGAGGAACTATTACCATTCTGCTGTCATATTCATAATAGCCTGTTTTATAAATACCTTTAATTGTAAAAGTAGTTTTCTGAGGTTTAAATCCTCTTTCAAAACTTCCTGAAGCTGAAATTATATCAATAGTATCTCCAATAGATAAAGCATAATCCTTTGCCATTTCAGAACCTATTAAAGCATCATTAGTCTGCATATCTTTATTATTGCCTTCAACAAAATTAAAATATTTTATAAAATCTTTATCAGTTGTGAATATTGTATCTTCAAATGAACGAACTGTTATAAGCGTAGTAAAACCATAAGAACGCATTATACAAGGCAAAACTATATAAGGATAAGCACTTGTTATATCTTTATTATGCATTATGTTATCAACAACATATTTATAATCAGTAAGAGGCTGATCGCTGTAAGCACTTATATTTATATGTGCTCTCATTCCGAGTATTTTGTCTCTTATATCATCTTGAAAACCATTCATAACGGAAAGTACAGTAATCATTACCATATCCCCTACTAATATGCCAAGTACACATATAATTGTAATAATTGAAACAAATGAAAATTTCTTTTTGGCTCTCAGATATCTGACGCCAAGCATTAACTCTAATCTCAAATTATCTCCTTCAAAGTAAAAAATTCATATCAATATAATCTAAAATATTATATATTATATATAATAAATTTAAACCTATTAATTAATATGCAATAAAACTTTTATAATGATAATTAAGACAAAAAATAATTTATAGTTATTTTTTTACAAATAGAAGTTTAAACTTTAATATAATTTTTAATAGAAATGTTTTTATATTATTATAAGACATATTAATGTATTTTATGGCATTATTATAATCTTTTAATTTATATTCGCAAAATCCTATATAGAAATATATTTTTTTATCAGCTTCGCCATGTTCTATATATTTGTTAAAATCTTCTAAAGCTTCTCTATAGTTTTTTAATTTTAACTTTACCTCTCCTCTTTTGCAGTAAGCAGGAAAATAATTAGGCTCTAATTCCGCACATATATTAAAATCATATAAGGCACATTCATATAATTCTAATTTTAATTCTGAAACACCTCTATTATAATATGCCTTACAATAATTTTTATCTAATAGCAGAGCCTTGTTAAAATATTCTAAAGCTTCTCTATGCAATTTTAAATCCTGATTTATTATACCAATATTATTATAAGCATATATATTTTTGTAGTCTAATTCTATAACCTTATTAAAATATTCTAAAGCCTCATCATAATTTTTTAAATTGTACTTTGATAAGCCCATATTATAATACGCTTTAGTATAGCGATTATCTAATTGTATAACTTTATTAAAATATTCAATGGCTTCATCATACATACCTAAATCATTTTTTATCAACCCTATATTATTATATGTATGGGCATTCGGAGAAATTTCTATGGCTTTAATATAATATTTAATAGCTTCATCATACAAGCCTAAATTATGCTTAGCCAATCCCATATTATTATAAGCCTGAATGCAGTTGTTATCCAATAATAATGCCTTCTTATAATAATTAATAGCTTCATCATACAAGCCTAAATTATGCTTAACCAACCCTATATTATTATAAGCATTAATATATTTAGGATCTATTCTAATTACATTTTCAAAATCCTCAATAGCCTCTTCATACATTCCCAAACTACTCTTGGCTAATCCTCTATTATTATAGATCTCTACACTATCACCATAATAAAAAATTAATTTATTAAAATATTCTAAAGATTTCTTATAATCAGCACTATCGAAAGCTTTACCGGCTAGTTCCAATAAATTATCTATACAATTCATAATAACCCCAAATATTAAAGCTATAACTTAATACATTAATTAAGATATATAAATGCTGAAAATAAACTGCTTTTAATGTAATGCATCTGTAAAAATTGTATAATAGATTTTATATTTTTCAACTATTTTTCAAATTATATTTAATTAAATTCTAGTATATTTAATTATACTTATATCTATATCATTATGAACAAATGTTTTTAATTTAGCAGAATGAAATAAACTTGTATCTATTTGAGGAAAGAATCTATCGCAATGATAATCTTTATCTATATGAGTAAGATATATTGTATCAGCATAATCCAATGCCTTTTTATAAATTGATTCTCCGCCTATAATAAATATTTGATTATTTTTTTCTAAAAGTAATTTTGAAATTGAATCTTCAAAAGATTTTTCATAAAATAGATTATCATACTTTTCTAATAACTCACTATTTGAATGAGAAGACACAACGATGTTTTTTCTATTTGGAAGAGGCTTTGAACCTAAAGACTCAAAAGTTACACGTCCCATAACAACTGCATATCCTGTAGTTGTACTTCTAAAGAACTGCATATCCTCTTTTATATACCCCCAAGGCATAATTCCATTTAATCCTATGCCATTTTTAGAGTCTACTGCGGCAATTAATGAAACTATCAAACAGCCACCTCCGCTTTTATTGCAGGATAATACTTATACCCTTCTAATCTAAAATCTCCATAAACATGACTAAATATATTAGGGCGATTTTCTATAAATAATTCAGCTGTTTGATTAAATGGCTCTCTTGAAAGCTGAAGTTTTACCTGCTCTATATGATTATTGTAAATATGGGCATCTCCAAAAGTCATAATAAGCTCTGAAGCATGAAGACCGCTATGCATAGCTAAAAGTCTTGTAAGTATAGCATAAGAACTTATATTAAAAGGAACACCCAAAAATAAATCTGCAGAACGTTGGTATAAATGAGCTATAATACCGCCATTTTTATTAACAGAAAATTGGCACATCATATGACATGGCGGAAGATGCATCTTATCAATCTCTCCTACATTCCAAGCATTCAAAATAATTCTTCTGCTTGCGGGATTATTTCTTAATGTATTTACTATATTTGATATTTGATCTATTTTATTTCCTTCTTTAGTTTCCCAAGCTCTCCATTGCTTTCCATATACAGGACCAAGCTCTCCCATATCATCAGCCCATTCGTCCCATATATGAACATTATTTTCAAGTAAAAATTTTATATTTGTAGATCCTTGCAAAAACCAAAGTAATTCTATGATAACACCTTTCATGAATACTTTTTTTGTAGTTATGATTGGTATCTTATCACCTTCAAATTTAAACCTTAACTGAGGTCCGAATATTCTTCTTGTACCTACTCCTGTTCTGTCTTTAGTTTCCTCGCCTTCTTCTAATACTTTTTTTAATAATTCTAAATAGTTATGCATAAATAATCCTGATATTATATCTATATTGTTACAAGGTCATTATTATATATTTTTAAAATATTTTATCAATATTCTATATATAGTTAGTAATACATAGATAGAATTTTCATTTTATAATAATTATTACGATACTATATATTATACTAAATAAAGGGGCTGTCAATGTATAAAATATTTATTGTATTATTATCTATATCAATTATATTCTATTCATGTAAAAAAAATGAAATTATAAGCATAGAAAGAGGTGTTGTTGATTATAGATTCGTGGAAGCTGGAAATTAATCAATGGAAATGAAAAATACACATTCTTCAATAATAATAAAATAGAATATACAAGCAGTAATGGTCAGGAAAATAAAGTCTACACTTATGAATGGAAAAAAGAAGGTGATAGTTATTATTATAAATTATGGAATAACGAATTGGATAGCTGGTCAGATTTTCCTATCAAATATATTAACACAAATACAATAAAAATATACTCAGACTTCTTTAAAAAAAGTTATATTTAAGATATAATATAAAAAATATTAATGGATATACAAAAGTGGACTTATTAGTTATTATATTTTTCATAGCTATTATCATAATATTTATATTAATGTTTGGAATACTATTTTTTGTATCAGGTATAGGAAAAATAGTAGATTTCATATCAATGATAATATTTAGAAATCATGAAGATTGTCCATTTTGTAAATGTAAAAATTCCATGAGAATAATAAAGACATCATCAGGATATAAAAAAGTTTGTAATAAATGCAAATTTTCTATAGAGGTTGATAAAAATAATGATTAAATATAAAAGATTACGAGGGGAGGGAATCGAACCCTCATGCCTAGGGCGCTAGATCCTAAGTCTAGTGCGTCTGCCAGTTCCGCCACCCTCGCTTAATTTTTATATATTATACATTATATAATTTTTTTTGCAAGAAGTGTTATATGACTAAAATTCAAAAAATTAAAAAAATTTTCAAGAAATTAAAGAATTTCTTCTCAGAAGATATATATTCTGCAGATCAGCATATTTTCAGCCCCATGCAAAAGTTTTTTGTAAATGCATACAAGATACTAGTTTTCGCAGTAACAGACTTTTTTAAAGATGACTGCACAATAAGAGCGGCAGCTTTAACATACCTTGTAACATTATCATTTATACCTGCACTAATAGTAGGACTTTTTATATTAAGAATATTTAATATATATCAAAATATATTTGTTTTTATATTTGATTGGATGGAGAAAAATGCTCCATTTTATGAGCCTATGGTAAGACAAATACTTAATATAGCTGACAACACCAATTTAGCCAGCTTCGGACTTATAGGTATTATATCAACGATAGTCAGTGTAGCACTAATACTTCATAGCATACAAAAATCATTTATAAAAATATGGCGTGTGAAAATTACTACTTCAGTACCTAGAGTTGTTGCTAATTATATAGCATTACTTTTTCTTATTCCTGTGCTTATAGGTATATCATTTACTTTAATAACTTATACATCTATAAATCTCCATTATCTGCCGGCATTATTGAAAATATTATTATCTTGGGTTACGCCTATAATATCAACATCTCTCTTAGTATTATTTTTATATGTATTAGTACCGCAAACTAAAGTGAATTGGTCTAATGCTACAATATCTTCAGTATTAGTGGCAATAGCAATAATAACACTATTTAGTGTTTATTTTAAACTAAATATTAATGTAAAAAATTATAAACAAATATTTGACAGTGATAAATATAAAATAGAATACATTGTAAAAGAAATAAATACAGGCAGCACAAACAGCATAATGACAAATAATACTAATATATATCAAACTGAAAACATAGAAAATACGGAAGATATTAATGAGATTACTAATGCTGATATTAATATGCTGCCAAAAAATGACAAGATAGATGTTAATAATATTTCAAATATAAAGATAGAAAGAATAAGCTACATTATTATACAAAATACAGGAACAGGAATAAGTGCTGCTACTTATGAGAAGAAACCTATAGAAACAAATATGCTTGAATTTCAAACTTTTTCACCCAATATATCGGAACAATTATTAAAATATAATTTTCAAATAGATGATGTAGTTACAATAAGCAGTGAAAATAATATGCTTACTAGTATAGCCCCTGCAGAATTATCTTCGGCTAGTTCATTTGCACAAATACCTGTTTTATTATTATTGCTTTATATAGTTTGGATTATAATATTATTCGGTGCTGAACTCACATATTCCATACAATATTTCAGATCTTACGGAGTTGATAAAAATAGTATAAAACTGTCATTTGCTGAAAAAGAAGTTATAGCATTAGAATTCATGCATATAATAGCTTCTAGGTTTATAAATAAGAAAAAAGCCATAACGATGTATGAATTAGGAAGAGAGCTTAGAACAGCCCCAACTACTATTACAGAAATATCTGAGCCATTGGAAAAAGCTATGTACATAATAAAAATATCAAATGGTTCAAATATATCATATTCTTTAGGCTGTCAGCCGGAAACTATTACTATAGGAGATATTTTGTACGCTCTAAGAATGTCTGGAGGATTTAGAAACAAAAATGCAAATAGCTATGATAAATATAAAAATTTAATATACAAAAATAAAGAAATTCCAAGAAAAGATTATAATACTAATTTGCTTTATTTAGTAAATAGTAAAATAAAAAATAAAACAAATAAATAATAAAGTTATTATTAAGTGTTTATTTGTACGCACGGTAAATTAAATCAAAAAATATAAACATATTAACAATGTTATTTTTGCTATGTTTTAAAATATATTCTCCGTGCGTTGTAAAAGTAAAAAACATAATAAAAACTAGGGTGGGTATTAATAAGTTAAAATAAAACACAAAAACAAATAAAATTTTAATTGCAGAATTAAACAATAGGTATAGAGGGTGGGAATTAGGATAAAGCAAAAAAAATTATTCTAACGCCATACCCTTTAAGATTTAATAGTTTACCTTGAAATGAAATAGACTTTTTTCAAACCTAATTTTATTTATAACTATTAGAACTAGCCATACCTCTATAAATCCAATATGAAGTCGTAATTTTGTTTTTGCAGATGATACAGGCACATACCACAGTTATGAAAGCCAAAAACCGCATATTCTATACTAAAACAAGAAGTTATAAAACATAATATTATAATTTTAAAATTAAATAATTTTACAGTTAATCTTGTAAAGTATTTTTGAAACAAGTCTAATAAAAAATAAAGCCCCAGCAATAATACTGAGGCTTTTTTATTATAAACTTAATTATTATTTATAGGCTATTCATTAATACATACCGCCCATTCCGCCGCCAGGCATTGGAGGCATTGGTTTTTCAGGTTCAGGTATATCAGTAATAATAACTTCAGCAGTTAATACTTGGCTAGCAATAGAAGCAGCATTTTGTAAAGCACTTCTAGAAACTTTAGCAGGATCAATAATACCAGCTTTAAGCATATCAACCCATTCATTAGTAAGAGCATTGAACCCCATATTACCTTTTTGTTTTTTAGCTTCAATAGCAACAACAGAACCGTCTAAACCAGCATTTGTAGCTATCATTCTTATAGGCTCTTCTATAGCTCTTTTTACAATATTAACTCCTACTTTTTCATCAGGATTTTCTACAGTTAAAGATTCTAATTTATTCTGAGCATGTAAGTAAGTAATACCGCCGCCAGGAATAACTCCTTCTTCAACAGCAGCACGAGTTGCAGATAAAGCATCTTCTACTCTAGCTTTTTTCTCTTTCATTTCTACTTCAGTAGCTGCCCCTATATTGATAACAGCAACACCGCCTGAAAGTTTAGCTAAACGCTCTTGTAATTTTTCTCTGTCATAATCACTATCAGTTTCTTCTATTTGTTTTTTAATAGCAGCAACTCTAGCTTTTACATCTTCTTTGCTTCCAGCACCTTCAACTATAGTAGTATTTTCTTTATCTACAGTAATTTTTTTAGCTCTTCCAAGCTGTTCAATAGCAGCATTTTCAAGTTTCATACCTAAATCTTCGCTGATAACTTGTCCGCCTGTTAATATAGCTATATCTTCTAACATAGCTTTTCTTCTGTCACCGAAACCAGGAGCTTTAACTGCACATACATTTAATACCCCTCTCATTTTGTTTAATACTAAAGTAGCCAAAGCTTCATTTTCAATATCTTCAGCGATAATAATGAAAGGTTTTCCTGTTTGAGCAATTTTTTCAAGTATAGGAAGAAGTTCTTTCATGTTAGAGATTTTTTTATCATAGATAAGAAGTAATGCATCTTCTAATTCAGCAGTCATACTATCTCCGTTAGTTACGAAGTATGGAGAAATATAACCTCTGTCAAACTGCATACCTTCTACTAAAGAAAGGCTAGTTTCTAAAGATTTAGCTTCTTCTACAGTGATAACACCTTCTTTACCAACTTTTTCCATAGCATCACTGATTAAAGTACCAATTTCTTTATCATTATTAGCAGAAATAGTAGCAACCTGAGCAATCTCTTCTTTTCCTTTAATTTGTTTAGCTTCAGATTTAATGTAAGCAACTATTTCGCTAACAGCTTTTTCTATACCTCTTTTAATAAGCATAGGGTTAGCACCGCTAGTTACATTTTTCAAACCTTCTTTTACCATAGCCTGAGCTAAAACAGTAGCAGTAGTTGTACCATCACCAGCAACATCATTAGTTTTAGTAGCAACTTCTTTAACGATTTGAGCACCCATATTTTCGAATGGATCTTCTAATTCTATTTCTTTAGCGATAGTTACACCATCATTTATTATAGTAGGAGGACCAAATTTTTTGTCTATTACAACATTTCGTCCGCGTGGTCCTAAAGTTACCTTTACGGCATTAGCTAAAGCATCAACCCCACGCATAAGGGCTCTTCTAGCTTCTTCATCAAATAATAGCTGTTTTGCTGCCATATATTTTCTCCTTATAAGTATTATTAAATTAAATTATTAGCATTATTAAACTTTTAAAAGTATTTCATTTTAAAATTGTGAGAATTATACATTAAATGATAAATATTTTCAAGTGTATATATATTAATTGAATAAAAAAAGCATTGATATAAAAAATACCAATGCTTTTTAAAAAACAGATAAATTATAGCAAACCCAATCTGCGTTCTTTTTTGATTTTTCTTTTCATTCTTTTAAGAGCTTTTTCTCTTTGAAGTTTTTTCTCAAGAGAAGGTTTTTTATAGAATTGTTTTTCTTTAAGGTCTTGTAAAATACCTTCATTTTCACAAGCTCTGCGGAATCTTTTAATAACGCTTTCTACTGGTTCGCCTTCATTAGCGAATACTCTTACCAATTAACTCACCTGCCTTTTTTATAAAATATTAGCGGCGAAGGGACTTGAACCCCTGACACTGCGGATATGAGCCGCATGCTCTAACCACCTGAGCCACGCCGCCAAAAAATAATAAGCCTATATTTTCGGCCATTAGCGGGGGCAGGACTTGAACCTACGGCCTTTGGGTTATGAGCCCAACGAGCTACCAACTGCTCCACCCCGCGATGTAAATAATTAAATAATTAAAATATTATATCATTGTACATATTTTTAAAAAAATGTCAAGCACTTTTATATAAACTTCATTAGAAACTCATCGGGTTTTAATGCCTCGCCTGATTCAAATAAGCCTATTATATACTTATTAACAAATATTTTTTCTTTTTTTATACGAACTTCAGCAAATAAATCTTCATCTCTTAATTTGGATAATAACCTTGCTGCCTTATCCCTCTTCCAATTAAACATATCCATTAAATCTACTATTCTTACATAAGGAGTTATAAATATAATATAAAATACATTAGAATCTGCAAGTTTTTTAAAGTTCTTATTAAGAAGAAGCCTAGACTTTAAACGCATCAAATCATTTTGAACAAAACTTATAGTATCTACTGCATATAAACATATACCCCTTAAAAATTTAAGGTATCTTATTATAGATTCCTCATTAGAAGAATTATCACTAATAGTCGCTTCAAAAAATTGATACGGATATAATATTGGCGTATCTAATAACTTCAATTTATATGAATATATATTAAATACAATCCTGCATATTATAAAACTACTAGAATACTCTCTTACATATTCATAAGACACTTTTTGATAAACTAATAGTTTTAAAAGAGGATCTAAATCTAAACTATCTATATATTTTAAATCTTCATCATAACTTTTATCTATAATAATAACTTTATCTTCAAATCTGCTTGCTATATTCGAAAGAACAGAAGAATTATATTCTTTTTCTGAAAACTCCTTCAATATCATAAATTCTTTATGCTTAGAATGATATTCTTCTAATATATTGTATGATATCATACCCATATCTTTATACTCATAATGATTGGCAGGATTTAATATCAATGATAATATACTTAAAAGATATTCCGAGTTTTTTAATGAAATACAAGACATTCTAAAATCATAATAGGCATGCCATGTTTTTGAGAGCTCTTTTAAAACACCTATGTTATCAAATACTTCTATACTAAATTTATTACGCATAGAAATATATTATCATAAAAAATATTAATTCTCAATAGAAATTTATATATCATAAATTGATCATTATACTTGTTTCAAAAGCATTTATTAATTGTGAGGAATGCTTCTGATATCCCGCACATAACTTATTTTTATAACACTATGATGCAGTAGGAACATACCAATTATAACTATCTATACCTGATGAGTAAGTCCTAATTTGGTGTTGGGAGGAATAATACTACATATCTATATACTAAAACTACAATGTATACAACATATAAAACATTACATATACTGTTTTTTATTTAATAATTTTTATACTTAATATTTTCATTGACTTTTGAAACAAGTCCATTTTAATAACTTTGACAAATAATAAATAGAGTATATAATATAATTAAATACGGCTTAAAGGTTAGCAAAATGACTCCTCGTGAACAGATAGTAAATTCTGGAAAAAGATTATTCAAAAAATACGGATTCAAAAAAGCATCTATGAGTGATATAGCTCTAATGGTGCATAAATCAAAAAGCAGTATTTATCATTATTTTAAAAGTAAAGAAGAAATATTTTTTGCAATAGCCGAAAATGAAGCTAATGATCTAAAAAAAGAATTATATGAAGCAATAAAAAAAGAAGATACAGCAGAAACAAAATTAAGAGCATATATTCTAACAAGACAAAAAGGTTATATAAAACTAGCAAATCTTTACGAAGCACTTCATAGTGAAATATTTGAGGATTTTACTCTTATAGAACATATGAGAGCACAATATCATAAAGAAGAATATAATACTATAAAAATGATATTAAGAAGCGGAGTAAAAAAGGGTTTGTTTAATATAGATTTAAGACTTGCAACTGAGGCTGTTCTTGCAATAATAAAAGGTTTTGAATTAGAATGGGCTAAAAACAAAAATTTAGAGCTTTATGAAAAAGATTTAGATACTATTATTAATATTATTTTTTATGGAATCGTTAAAAGAGATTAAAAATTATAATAAAATTTTTTTTCTATATCCTCTCACATATATAACATACATTACATTATTTTTTGCTGTTGGTATAGCTATAGCATTCAAAACTAATAAATTCCTTAATATTTCAATTATTATAGCTTTTATATTTATAATTTTTTCAATAATATTAGCATTAAAAAACAAATTAAATATTTCTATAATAATACTCATGTTTTCATGCCTATTTATAGGATATAGTTATACAATTATTAGATACTATAACATATTAAAAAATCCGCTTAGTAATTTTGATAAACCAATAGAAGCATACAATGCCAAAATATTATCCTATGAAGGAGTTATCGGATACAGAGATAGATACATTGCTTATGTGAATAAAGTTTATGATGGAACTAATTGGTATGATTATGCAGGAAATATAAGACTTTATAATGATTCATTAAAAACATTATTTATTAATGATGAAATAACAGTATCTTCAAAAATAAATCTATATAAAAACATATTAACAAACGATGATATTTACAATTCAAAAATAATAATTGAAGTTCTAGCTGATAGAATGCTTTATGGTACTGCAAGCATATATAGATATAATAATTTTGTAATTCAGAAAAACGGATTTTCTATTATTAATTATATAAATGCTTATTCTATAAAAATAAGAAACATGATAAAAAAGTCATTAGGTTCAAATATGCAGGCTATACCCTACGCCATAGCACAAGGAATAATGATAGGAGATAAAAACATAATACCTTATCATATAAGACAATATTTTATAGATGCAGGAATATCTCATATACTTTCTATATCTGGTCTTCATATTTCAATGATACTGTCAATTTTATTTTTAATACTTTCATTCTTTCCTATAAACTTTTATAAAAGAATATTAATATCAACAATTATAACCATAATAATATATCCGCCTATAACATTATTTTCTGTTTCTATAATAAGAGCAAGTATAATGGCATTTTGTCTGCTTATATCATATTATTTTGACAGAAACAGAAATTCTATTAATGCATTATTTTTGTCAGCTCTAATTATATTACTCCTAAATCCTAATTCTATTAAAGATATAAGTTTTCAATTTTCATTTCTAGCAACACTTGGAATAATTATTTACTATCCCATATTAAATTTTTATATAATAAAAAATATAAGAAATATTAATACAAACAATAAAATTACTCTATTAATAAAAAATATTTCTATAAACCTATTAATATTTTTGTCTATAAATATATTTGCACTTATAACCGTACTTCCACTAAGCATATATCATTTCTCAATATTAAATATAACTTCTATAATATCTAATATATTTGCCGTACCTATATCTTTTATAATACTTTCATCTTCGCTGATAACAATAATAACATATCAAATATATACCCCATTATCAATTTTTCCTTCTAAAACATCAGAATTCTTTTCAGAACTTCTAATAAACTTATCAAATAAATTCAGCAGTATAAATTTCCTAAAATATGAATTAAACTTAAACTTATATTCTGCAGTATTGATAACATTTATAATAGTATTTATAGGAATTATAATAAGAATAAAAATGAATAAATTAAATGATTTATAATTGAAAACTTATGAAAATTAAATAATAATTTAAATTTAAAACAAAATTTACTTTGACAATTATATATATTTTAGTATAATTCAAACTATGAATAAATATATTTTAATACATAGAATAGTTAACGCTTCTATATTTATGCTTTTTCCTATAGCAGCTTTTTACATTATAGAGCATAATAATATAAAAATAGGAATATATGAGGCTATTTTTATTATAATAAATGCTATTGAGATATTATTATTTATTTTATTTACAATAGTATTTTTTAAATGTGAATGGGGTACAAGAAAACAACATGCTTTAGTAAAAGCAGGTATTTCTTTTATTGTATATTTACTTATTATTGTAATGACTATAGCAGCTATTTTTTAACTTAAAGGAAATCATCAATGCAGAATTTTTTGCAGAAAGTTTTGATGTCTGTATATACGATATTCGGATATATTTTTTATCCTGTAATATTTATAGCTTTTTCAATTATGATGATATTTAATAAACCTATCAGAAAAGGGGCTTTATCAAGATTAGGGTTTATATACCCAAAAGAGAATAATAAAAACGCTGTATGGATACATGCTGTAAGTGTTGGTGAGATAGTAGCTGTTAAAGAAATAATATTTACTTTGATAGAAAGAGGCTATGCCATCTATTTATCAACTACTACGGTAGGAGGATATGATATAGCTAAAAAGAATTATGGGGATAAAGTGGAATTATTTTATCTTACTTTAGATTATCCTCATATGATTAATAAACTTATCAATTTAATTTCACCCGAATATGTAATGATAGCAGAAATAGAAATATGGCCTACACTAATATATTCGCTTCATAAAAAACTTATACCTCTATATATGATTAATGGAAGAATAGGTAAAAAAGAAATAAAAGGTTATAAAAATTTTAAATTCTTTTTCAAGCCTTATTTTAATATGTACACTAAAATATTAGCTCAAAGCAATATTGATAAAAAAAATATGATATATATAGGAATGCCTGAATCTCTTATAACTGTTACAGGAAATTTAAAATATGATATAACTTATTTTGTAGATGAAAAAAAAATAGATGATTTAGAAAGCATGATACCCGTAAATAAATTCGTTATAGCAGCAGGCAGTACACATGCAGGAGAAGAAGAACTTATATTAAAAGCCATAAATAAACTCGCAATTAAAGATAAAGTATATATAGTTATAGTACCAAGAGATATAAGCAGAGGCGAAGATATACAAAAACTAGCTAGTAAATTAGGTTATGATATGCCTCTTTATACAGACTATGATAAAACATCTGAAGACGGAATAATTATAAATACAATAGGTGAATTATTAAATTGGTATAAACTCTCTGACTTAGTTATAATGGGCGGCACTTTTATGGGCACTATGGGCGGACATAATATATTAGAGGCTATTTATTTTAAAAAAGCTGTTATAGTCGGAAAATATATGTATAATTTTATAGAAATATATGAGTATATGAAAGAAGCTGTACTTACATGCGATGACAAAGAAAAACTTGCAGAAACAATAAAAGAAGCATATCAAAATGAAGAACTCAGAAATTATTTGGCTGAAAAAGCATATAATTTGCTCATACAAAATAACGGAGCTTCCAAAAAAACTATCGATATTATAAACAAATACCAAGGTATAGTATAACAAACATCATATTTTTATATTGACTTTTATATACAATAATCTATACTAAAAATAGGTTTATAAAAGTTGTATGGAATTAATTTATGCAGTATTTAAATCTATATTTCAAAAATTACCTGTTTAGCTTTTCAAATTTTAAACATTCGCTTATTCTTCAATACAAAATAAATATTATAAATTATTTCATATTGCTATCATAACATCATAATAGTTTTAAGGAGAAAAATATGAAAAAAATTATTATACTTATCAGCTTATTTACGACGATGTCGGCATTAGCCTACTCGCATACTTTAGGTGTAGGACTTTATATACCATTAGGAGGAAGTATTCCTAGCCTCTATCAAACCGACAATTTAAATCCAACTGCATCAATAAGTCCTCAAACAGCATTTGAAGTAGGTGTTATATTTAACCCTAGAGTTACTTTTAATGTAAATAAACTTAATAATGTATCTATAGGTATAGATGTTGGTTGGTATAGAGATACATTTAAATTTCAAACTGATTCAAAAAACTTTACGCATGAATTTGATAATGTTATGGTTGGTCTTAATTTAAGATGGAACCCTATGCTATTTGTATTAGGTATAGGAGGAGGTGTTAAAATTCCTTTCACCGGTAAATATTGGGAAGGTAATAATAACATAGCATTAAATGCAGGTAATTTCTCATCAAGATTTAATAATACTGTTATACCTTATGTAAGACTTTATACAGGTATAGATTTATTCCTTCTAAGTTTATCTTTATATGTTAATTTTGATATACCATATTATCAGATAAAAAATAATTTAGCTTCATTAGGCGAAGGATATAGTTATCCGGGAAAATTAGGATCTGTTGATATAGGTGTTCAGATAGGTATTCATTTAGACATATACAAATTCGGAGAAGAAGAAGAAGAAGAAGAAGAAGAAAGATATTTATATTAAGAAATCATCATAATAGAAAAAGTTTTATTACAATGGGGATATATTTTTATATATCCCTATTTTTATATAAACTATTAA
>NZ_MDCO01000013.1 GCF_001746205.1 Brachyspira hampsonii | reverse complement strand
TTATATCTTCATCAAATTTAGCTTTATCTACTCTAATACCTTTATAAACATATTTCATATCAAAGAATTCTTTTTGATTATTTATCTGTTTGCTTTGATTAGCTGAGGTATTAGTTTGAATATTTTGTGCATTGTTGTTTTGTGATGTTTGATTAGTTTGAGTATTTTGTTCTGATTGATTTGTTTCTCTGCCGCCGCATGAAATTACAGCAATAACTAAAATAAATGCTGCAATTATAGAAATAAAATTTTTCATATTGTACCCCAATGTATGTATTGTTGTTTTCGCATTATAAATTAGAATAATTAAAATTTCAATTAAAAATTATTTTAACAAAAAAAGTGCACACATATAAAAAATATGTATGCACTTTTTATTATAGCTTTTATTTTTATTAGTATAATTTTTTATTTATTTTTATTATAATTTTTCTATTTCTTGCATACTCAATCCTGTTATTTTACTTATAATATTAACATCTATATTTTCTTTTTTCATATTTTTAGCCGTTAATATCTGATTTTCTTTAATACCTTCTTCTTTTCCTTTTTTAATACCTTCTTCAATACCTAATCTTCTTTCTTCATCAAACATTATTTGATTGCCATATAAATAAGCCTCTTTCTTCTCATATTCCATCATCATCAATCTGCTTTTTACAAAATTATTATATTTTTTTTGTACTTCTTCCATTATAGGTTTTTCTTTTACTATTTCAGACATAGAAGCCTCCAAATTTTTGCTTGTAAACATTTTTAACCAACAATTTAAATCTTTAGTTAATATGTTTTTCTTAAACTTTTTTAATTCTATTATATGTATCTGCAAATGGTCTGTGAGAAGTTTTTTGTTATTCATCTCGTAAAGCATATAGCAGGAATGTATATTGTTTGTTTTGTCTAAATTGAAATTGAGTAAATTAATGCTTATTACAGGTGTAAGTTCATCATATCTTTCTCCATGCTTTAATAATTTACTATAATTTGCTGCCCAATAATAAAGTATTCTTTCTGGAAACCTTGAATTACCTTGAAGTTGAATTTCTATAATAACAACTGAGCCATTCTGGGTAATACATTTTACATCGACTATAGTTTCTTTTAGATTTCTATTTTTCTTTAAATTAAATGGGGTTAATATTTCTACTGCTTTAAAAGTTTTCATTCTAGAATCAAGCATTATAGAATTAATAAAATCTAAAAGTATAGATTCGCTGCTTCCTTTGTCAGTAAAAAGGTATCGTATAAAATAATCGTTCAAAGGATTGAAATATTTTATTTTTTTTATATTTGTATTATTTTTCATGAATATATTATACTAAAATAACTATAAATTGTCAAAATTTGAAAAATCATGAATAAAAAAAGTGCATACATATAAAAAATATGCATACACTTTTTATTTTATTATTTTTTATATAGTAAGATAGTATTCTAAAGTATCTGGATTATTTAAATGATGAAGTGCTGCTTTGTCATCTTCCTCTATAACAATATCCATAGCTGTTTTTCCGTCATTATTTTTAATATTATAATCAGCACCCATATTTATAATAACTCCTAACATACCATAACTTCCAACAATATTTTCTACGGCAACTATTAATGGAGTATCTCCGTTATCATTTTTTTTATTTACATCAGCACCGTTTTTTATCATATAGTAACAAGCATCTGTACCAAACCAAACTTCACGTACTAAATATGTTAAAGGGGTATCCCCTGTTGCTGAACATATAGCATTTAAATCAGGCTTCAAATCAATAATATCTTTAGCTAAACCAATATTACGATACTTCATTGCTATTATTAAGGGAGTATATCCGTATCCATCTTCTAAATTTATATCAGCACCTTTCTCTGCTAAAAATTTCACCATTTCATTGAAGTATCATTTTTTAATTGAAGTAATAGGAGTTTGTTCATTATGGCACTTTTAAAATATAGAGCTATGATAAATATGTACTAAAATATTTATATAATGTAAAAGAAGCTGTGCATAAAAGTAAAATATAAGATAAAATCAAAGAATATACAAATCCTTCTGATGAAGATTTAAAACTAGTAAAAGAAAATAAATATTCCAAATTTAGTGATAGAGTTGATTGGTCATTAACTTATCTTAAGAAAGCTCAATTGATAGAAAATACAGAAAGAGGAGTATATCAAATAACAGACTTCGGTAAAAAATTCTATGAAGAAAATCCTAACTTTGACTTCAAAACTTTAAAAGAAAAAACGCCTTATTTAGAAAACAGCAAAAATAATTCAAATTATGATATTGACGAAATAGAAGAAGCAGAAGAAGATGAAAACAGAAACGAAATAGAAAAAAGCATCGAAGGAGCTTCTTGATTCTGATAATATATTAGAAGAAGAAACATCAGAAAATGAAGTTGCTGAAGAGCCTGAAAAAAATATTGAATCACAGTCATCTTTAGAAGAATCAGAAAGTACAGAAGAATCTATTGATGAAGAAGAAGCTGCTCCCTCCGAAGAAGAATCTGAATTAGAGATGAAAGAGTATACAGATGAGGAGCTTCTTGATTATGATAATATATTAGAAGAAGAAACATCAGAAAATGAAGAGTTTTTTTATTATGATTAAAATTTATTATAAAAATGCATTTACCGTGCGTTAAATAGATTTTAAATCTAATTAACACTTGGGCGGGCATGATTTTTAATATGAATAAAATTTTAATTTAAATCAATGCTTTAAATTTTAAAGGGAGGGTTTTTAAATAAATTTAAAAATGAAATTTGTCTTAATTATATTCTAATTAAATAAAAAATTATTAATCAGTAAATACCTGTACCCAATAAAGTCTGTTATTATATTCAAATACACCAACACCTATCTTTCCGAAATTTTTTTGAAGTATGTTTGCTCTGTGTCCGGGAGAGTTAAGCCAAGATTTCATAACATCATCTGCATCTACCTGACCATTTGCTATATTTTCACCTGCTGTTTTGTATGCTATGTTATACTCTTTTAATATTGTGGAGAATGCTGTTTTATTAGGTCTTGTATGAGAAAATAAAGTCTTTAACTCTTCAGCTCTCTTTTGTGCTGCCTCGCTTAATTTACTGTCAAGCACCAATGAAACAGATACATTATTTTGTTTTCTAGCCTCATTGCATAATTCAGCTACTCTTTCCCTTTCTTTTTGTATATTTAATTCTTTTTTTATTATGTCCCCATTTCTTGAAGATACATAAATTACTGTCCAATATTTTTTGCCGCCATTTTCATATACAGAAGCAGCTGCATGAGTGAATTTATTATTTAATATTAAATTTCTCTGTGATTTAAGCATTTGATTGAATACTTGCTCAGCAGTCATATCGGCAATAATAGAGCCTTCAGAGTATGATGCAAATTGTATATTATTGTCTTGTAAAGCTGTTGATTTTCTTATACCTTCTGCTATTTCTTTAGCCCTTTGGTTTGCGGCATTTTGTAATTGAGGTTCTGTTTTGTATTCATTAAGAGATGATTTTTTTCTTTCGCTGTTTATTAATTGAAGTAATTGAGATGCTTCATCATTGTTTTGTGAAAAAGAGGTTTGAGCATAAATAATAAAACTAAATAATAATAAAGATAATATTTTTAATGACTTCATTTTTTTGATACCTCCAAACACTTTATTTACAAAATTTTTTTTTAAATATATAATATGTAAAATAAAAAACTATTTATATATGCTTATGTAAAATGATGATGAATTAATTAAAAAGCTGTAAAATATAATTTGTTTTGTAATTATAATTTATCGCTGTTAATAAAGGATAATAAAAAGGATAACAAGATGAAATATACAATAGCCTTAACAGGTGCTACTGGAAACATGGGACTTGAAACATTAAGACAATTAATGGAGATAGATGATATTAAATTAGTAAAAGTACTTGTAAGAAAAGAAAGTAAAAAAGCTGCTGATAAGTTTAAAAGGCAGTATGGGGACAGAGTTGAAATTATTATAGGATATTTATATGAGAAAGACGACTGCGTAAAATTATTAAAAGACTGTGATTATGTACTTAATCTTGCGGCAGTTATACCTCCTAATTCGGACAAATATCCAAAACTTGCACATCTGACTAATTTTGTAGGCATTAAGCATATTGTAGATATATTAGAAGAAATGCCCAAAGAAAATCGTCCTAAACTTGTGCATATATCAACAGTAGCTCTTTACGGCAACCGCAATGAAAAACACCCTTGGGGGAGAGTTGGTGATCCTTTATTAATAAGTCCTTATGATGCATATTCTTTTTCAAAATTAAAAGGCGAAAGATATGTTCTTGATTCATCATTAGAAAACAGGGCTATAATAAGACAAACTGCTATGCTTCATAATAGAATGCTTACTGATAATATGAGCGATGGACTTATGTTTCATACTTGTTATAATGCTCCTCTTGAGTGGGCTACTGCAAGAGACAGCGGGCTTTTAATGAAGAGAATTATTGAAGAGGATATTAAAGGAAAATTAGACTATTATTTTTGGAAAGGCTGTTTTAATTTGGGAAGCAAGGCAGAAAATAGGCTAGTTGGATATGATACTTTTAATGACGGCTTCAAACTTATAGGAGGCTCTACAAAAAAATATATGAAGCCCAATTGGAATGCCACAAGAAATTTTCATGGGCTTTGGTATTATGACGGATACAAATTAGAAGAATTATTTTCTTATCAGAAAGAGTCCGTTACTGATTATTGGAATGAAATAGGAAAAACTCATTGGTATTATGCTTTAGGTAAACTTGTGCCTCCTTCTATAATATCGTTTTTTGCTATACAAAGACTTTTATCACATCCTAACTCTCCTACATATTGGAGAAAAAACGGAGAGAAAGGAAAAGTTATAGCAACATTCGGAAGCGAAGAGGCTTTTGATAATTTGCCTAAAAAATGGGAAGATTTTAATTTGCTTTTTGAAAATAAAGATTCCAAAGGCAATTATATAGACTATAAGGCTTTGCTTGATATAAAAAATGCCGAACTTCTTAATCATGGATATGATGAAAATAAAAAAGACAGCGAAATAGATTTGGAAGATTTGAAAAAGGCTGCTGAGTTCAGAGGCGGAAAACTTTTAAGCACTAGTATGACCAAAGGGGATTTGCATACAAAATTAAGATGGGCTTGTTCTGAAGGACATGAATTTGAAGCTTCAGCGTTTACTGTTATAAAAGCAGGTCATTGGTGTATGGAATGCATGCCGGACTATACTTGGAACTTTGATATTTTAGCGAAAAAAAATCCTTTCTTTGCTCAGGTTTGGTATGATTCTCATGATAAAGATGAGAATATGCTTTATTATTTTGATGAAGATTTTAAGGCTCATTATAAAAAGGTTGATTAATGATAATTTTTAAATATTAGAAAGCCAAATATAAAAATTGTGAGCCTATAGCAAATTCACCAAAGGCGGACAGCGTCATTTGCTATACATTTTAGCGAACAATTTTTATTAGCAATAATAAAAAATAATAATTTATATAAAAAAGGTAATAAATATGTCTGAAAATAAAAAGGCTGTAATATATTGTTTTTCTGGTACAGGAAATACTGAAAAAGTTTCAAGAGAGTATAAAAAAATATTTGAAGAAAACGGAGTTGAAACTTTGCTTTATAGTGTAGGCGATAATTTTGATAATATGCCTAATATAAAAGATTATGATTATGTTGGTATTGCTTATCCTATACATGGATTTAATGCTCCTTATCCTATTTTTGATTTGATAAAACTTTTTCCTAAATTTGAAAATGAAAAGAAAAAAATATTTATTATAAAAACTTCCGGAGAGCCTCTAACAATTAATAATATATCTTCAGAGCCTTTGATGGCAAGACTTAAGCCAAAAGGATATATTCTAACTAATGAATATCATTATGTAATGCCTTATAATATTATGTTTAGACATACTGATGAGTTTGCTGCTAAGATGTGGAAGACTGCTAAGGCTTTATGCGTGATTGAGGCTAATGAAATTTTGGACGGACGAGAAAGTTTTTTAAAGAAATTTCCTTTCGGCAGATTTATAGCATTTTTATTTAGAATAGAACACCCTGCTATGAAAGTAAACGGACATTTATTTAAAGTAAAAAAGATTTGTACTCATTGTAATTTATGCGTTAAGAAATGTCCTGTTAATAATATTTATAATGATGAAAAAGGCGATATTAAGTTTAAAAATAAATGCGTAATGTGTACAAGCTGTTCATTTAGATGTCCTGTTGATGCTATAAGAATAGGCATTTTAGATTTTTGGCGGGTTAATGGAGTTTATAAATTTGAAAATCCTCCTGTAGGTATAAAAAGTAAACATGATGCTTACTGCAAAAAGGCTTATGAGAGATATTTTTCAGATGCTGATAAAAAGATACATGATTATTCACTTCATTCAAAAGAAGAATATAAACAAAAAACATACTATAAGAATATAGAAAATTATATATTATAACAATGAATATTATTCTAACGCTTTTTTTATAATTTCCGAGAATGAAAAAAACAATATAAAAATAAGTTTGGAGCGGAAAATGATAAAGAAGTATTTAGCAATATTAATAGGTTTATTGTTAGTTTTTACAATATCATGTAAAAAACCTGAAGGTAATATAGAAGATGATTATATTAATGAGATAGAAAAGGAATATCAAAATTCATCAAGCAATGATGTTGTTGTAGAAACTAATAACGGAGTTTCTGATGATATAGGAAATACATCAAATAATATGTCATCTGCAATGGATAATATGGATAATAATATTGATTATAATCAGTCTATCAATAATAATCCTAATCAAAATGTTAATATGACAGATAATACACTAGCATCATCTGCAGCACCTGCAAGAAAAAGACCTTTAAAAGCAACCATATATAACTTTTATAGTCCTTGGACTTCTCAAAATGATCCTTTGATAATTAGAGAGATAAGAGTTATGATAGCAAATAAAGAATATACTCAGGCTCTAAACTATATAAATAAATTAGATTTTAATAATTTACCTGCTGATGTAGATGTTGGTCAGCTATATCAGTTTAAAGGAATAGTATATTATTTCCTATCTAAAGATACTAAATCAAATAATTTTATAACTAAAAATAATATTGCTTTAGCTGATGAATGCTTTAAGAAAGTAGAAGGACTTACAAAAATAGAAAAATTTAAACCTCTTTCATTATTATGGAATGGTATGCTTTATCAAACTTATTCTAGTGATGAAGCACAATTACAGGAAGCTATAGCTTTGTTTGACAGAGTAATTACTGAATATCCTAGAACTAGATTTGCTAATGATGCCGTATTCTATAAGGCTGTAACTATGAAAAAATTAGGCATGTCTGAGAATGAATATAATGATCTTTTCCTTTCTATAAAAAGAGGCGGTTTCGTTGATACTTTAGTTTTCTCACAAGTAGTAAATGATTATGTTCCTGCTAATGATTTGGTAGACAGAGAAATGTTAAAATAAATTTCACTTAGTTTTTAATTTTCAAAAGTGATAGTTTATATAAAAATAGACTATCACTTTTTTATTTTTATAGTTTTTCTTCTTTAAGGAGATTGTTAAATTGATTTCTTGAATATACAGTAACTTTATCATTATGGGAAGCATAGCTTTTAGCACTATTGCTTAATTTCACAGGAAGTATTAATATACCATTTTTAGCTCCAGATTCGGCAACCATCATTAAAAAATCTCTTATAATCAATTCACCAACTTCGATTTTTTTCCATCTTTTGAAAGATATTAATGTAGTATCTTTTTTATTTCCTTTGATATTATATGTTATGTAATTAACCTCATCTCCATAATCGTTATTAGAAGTATTGTCAGTGTATTCCTGTATTATAGAATGCGATAATTTTGTACGAATTATATTTTGGCATAATTTTTTGAAATCTATAATATTCATATTATAAATTTTATCTACCTTCTGAACTATTTTCAGACTCACTTCATTATTGTTATCATCATCTATTTTTAATTCATCTAATATTTTTTTTACATTAATATTATTTTGTATTTCTATAAGAGAACTTAAATAATCTATATCTATAAAAGAACCTTCCCATAAATCAACAGCTTTCTCCCAATTTTCAATATCTTCTTTCTGCACATATTTTTCATAATTGTCATTTTTAGAATTATCTAATTTCATCATGTTTCTCAATTTATTAAGCTGTTCTGTAGCTTTATTTATTTCTGATAAATATTGTATTATAATATCAAAATTATAAACAGATAATTCAGGTAAATTTAAGCTGTTGATAATTTCAAATAATTTTTTAGATAGAGATATATCTCTTAAAAAATATGAATAGAATGAGTAGTCTAATATTAAATCATATATTTTTTTGTCAGGGTTTGCTATATTATATTTTTTATATAAATTATTATATAATTCTTCAAACTTTTCATTATCAAGAACTTTATATAATAAATGTAAATAGATCCTATCAATATACTCTTGATTATTAATATGTTTATTGGCTATAATCTGTTCTATAAAATTTCTAGCTATATTCAATTCATCAGAAAGCATATACATTGATATTAAAGTTTTATTGACAGTATCTATATCTTTATCATTTTCTTTTATTAATATTTTTTGCAGTTCTTCTAAAAAGACAATACATTTTTTATAGTCCTTGTTCTTAAAAAAACTAAATGCTGCAGCTTTAAGATTATCAGTATTAAATTCATTTTTATTTAATATAGCCTTATTAAAATAATCGCATGCTAGTATATAGTATCCTTCATTACAAAGAATGGTTCCTGTTTTGATATTATAAGACATATTATTTGGATCTAATTTGGCAATTTTTAAAGTATATTTAAAAGCTTCCTGATTTTTATCAAAATTCTCATAGAATAATTCAAGTTTTTTACATATTTCTAATTCTTCTTTTTCTTTAAAGAAAGAAACCTGCATTAATTTTTCATACATCTTTAAAGCTGATTCTGTTTCTCCAATTTGCTCTTTAAGTTTTGCTAATTGATAAAGAGACACATAATCTTTTTCATCTTCATTAATTTTATTAGTTAATTCTTCTATTTGTTTTTTTATATATTTAATAGAAGTGGATTTTTTATTACTAAGAATTTTTATTATTATTAAGATAATTAAAACTAATAATACTATTGCTGATAATATAATATAAACCATTTTCAAAACCCTACTAACAACTTATCATTAGACTTGTATATTTATTAATTGTGTAAATAGCTAATAATGCGTTTGTATACCAAAATAATAAGCTATAAAACATAAGAACATTGTATTTTATAATTTTTAAGATTAAATGTTTTTACATCTAATCTTGTCAAATACTTTTAAAACAAGTCTGATATAACAAATATAATAAAAATATTCAAATAATATATACTTTTTTTACATAAAATTGATTTTTTTATTATTAAAAAACTATAGACTAAAATCTTTTTTTAATATATCATATATCATCTTACTTTAATGGATTAAGGATATGGATAATATTAGAGATGAAGAATATAAAATTTCATTTGTTACGATACTTGTTATTTGTTCTTATATAGCCTGTCAGATGATATCAAATATAGCAAGTGTCAAGATAGCTAATGTTTTAACTTTAGCTGTTGATGGGGGCACATTTTTATATCCTTTGGCTTTTACAATAAGAGATATGGCACATAAAACTATAGGAAAGAAAAATACTCAGAAACTTATAATAATTTCAGCAATTATCAATATTTTCTCTCCTATTTATTTTTATATAATATCTCAAATACCTGCAGATGCAAGCTGGGAGTTTAATGAGGCTTTTCAATTGACTTTAAGTCCTGTTCTAAGAATATCTATTGCATCTATACTAGGTTCTACTTTGTCGGAGCTTGTTGATACAGAAATATATCATCTTTTTGTAACTAAGATAACAAAGAAATATCAATGGCTTAGGGTATTAATAAGTAATGCTTTCAGCATACCTGTGGATAATTTAGTATTTGTTATTATAGCATTCTGGGGGGCATTGCCTTTCGATGCTTTGGTAGGCATATTTATATTTAATTTTATAGTAAAATATGCAGTTACAGTTATAAGTGTTCCTATGATATATTTAGTAAAAGAGAAGAATTGATTTAAGAAAATTAATAAAATAAAGAGGAGTTTAAATTTATGAAATCTATTATTAAATATTTATCCTCATATTTACCTGAAAATGTGGTAACTAATTATGATTTAGAGAAAAAATTGGATACTAATAATGATTGGATAGTTTCAAGGACAGGAATAGAAGAAAGAAGAATAGCAGATAAGAAAGAAAGCACAGGAGATATGGCGATAAAGGCTTTGACAAAATTAAAAGATAAGGGTGCTGTAATAGAAGATGCTGATGCTGTAATAGTTGCAACTTCTACAAAATCATATACTTTTCCATCTACTGCGGGACTTATTCAAAAGGCATTTCATATAAAGAATTCATGTCTTGCTTTTGATATATCTGCTGCCTGCTCAGGATATATATATGCTTTAAATACTGCTGCTTCGCTTATAGAAAGCGGAGAATGTAAAAAAGTTTTAATAGTTGCTGCGGAAAAATGCTCGGATATACTTAATTGGGAGGACAGATCTACTGCTATATTATTCGGGGATGGTGTAAGCAGTGCTTTGCTGGAGGCTTCTGATGATGATTCTAAAGGCATTATATCAACAGATATAGGTGCTGAGTCTAATGATGAAATACTTATAGTAAAGGGCGGAGGAAGTGTTAATCCTATTACAGAGAATAATGTTGAAGATAATACAAATACTATAACTATGGCGGGTACTGAAGTATTTAAAAAGGCTGTTAAAACTTTTGATGAAACTATTAATAAAACGGTAAAAAATGCTGATTTAGATTTAAAAGATTTGTCTCTTATAATAACTCATCAGGCTAATACTAGAATAATGAATGCGGTTGCAAAAACTTTAGGGTTAGGTGATGATAAATTTTATATTAATATACAGAAATACGGAAATACATCTGCAGCTAGTGTTGGTATAGCTTTTACAGAGGCTTTTGAATCCGGTATTATAAAGGAGGGCGATTATGTTCTTCTCACTGCTTTTGGAGCGGGGCTTACTTGGGGTTCTACTTTAATTAAATTTTAATTAAGAGGTGTTCTTTATATGACATTATATGAATATTTATCTTCAGGATTTGGTAAGGCAGAAGATTTGAATTGTGCTGAGAAAATGCTTTACGGAGCTGATAAAGTTTATGAGCTTGGCATAAATAGAGATGATTTAAAATTGGCGGCTGGTTTCGGCGGAGGTATGGCTGTTGGTATAACCTGCGGTATATTAACAGGAGGAATAATGGCTTTTGCTAAGGCTTTTATAGCAGACAGAGGACATGAAGGTACTCTTTTAAAAGAAATAGAAGCAGAATATATCAATAAATTTAATGATAAAATGAATAGTATTAATTGCGATTATTTGGTTGAAAATTACAGACACCCTGAAAACGGATGCGATTATTTAATATTCGAAGCAGCTAAAATATTTGATGAATTAATGGAAAAATATAAAGATTATAGAAAGAATTAATTTCTAAGTTTTAAATGGTGAGTATATTAATAATACTCACTTTTTCAAACTTTAATTAAGATTTTTAAATAATATCACATATAGAATTGATAATATTTACTTTTTTTCTTTCTCTTTCACTTAAAGGTGCATATTTAGATTTGTACATTATATCATTAGCAAGAACTATAAATTGTTCCTTAAGCATTTCTGCAGCCTCTTTAGGGGTTTTTCCTGTTGCTCTAATAGCTAAATCTTCATTGCCTATAACATAATGATCCTCTGCTATTTTAATCATATAACCTTTTAATGTTTTTTTGAAATGGAAATCATCTACATCATTGAAATTTAATTCTATTTTTTGTTTTTGTGCCATTAATATATACCCGCCTTTTTTGCATAATCTTCATTAGTTAAACTAAATGTCTTTTGTGTGAATATAATATCATTGGTATTGAATGCATAAGGTACTTTACCTTTCAAACCGCTTACCCCATTTGATATAGCCTGATCTATAACTATATATAATTCTTCAGCATGCTTTTTCTGATATTTCAGAACATCAGCTATAACTATTTCATAAGCAGTTTGCCTTGTAGGTGCTCCTGTATCACCTATTATATAATATGAAGCTCCATTTAGAGTATCTATCCACAAATAATTTCCTTCTATATCATAAATATCAAAATCTATTTTTACCTTTTGAGACCAAAAAGACATAGCCGATTCAGCATACATTACTCCATCTACTTTATCAGCAAGTAAAGCTAGTGTTTCTTCAGAAAGTCTATTAGTGGCAAGTGTACCTGTAGCAGCAACATAGTTAGCTCCTAATATAGAATGATTCGGTAATTCAGCAAATTCTTTATTTCCTAAAGCCTCCTGCAAAGTTACTAGCTTAACCATTTCATTTTGGGAATTAAAATTACTAATGAAGCTGTTTAATACAAAATCAGTGTATATTTCTGTATTTAAATATTTTAATCTGTCCCAATACTCATTAGTCATACTTTTTGGAAAAGTAAAAGAAGCTACCGCAATAGTTCTATTTTTATCTATTATATCATCTACTCTTACATAAGAGTATTTTTCTGCACATGACACAATAATAAAAGATAATATTATCAATATAAAAAGAAAATTAATTTTATTGTTCATTTTAATATGTTTTCCTCTTATTATACTATTATTTTGCTGATGCTGTTTCTTTTATTTCTTCTTTAACTTCAGTTTTTTTATTTTTTCTGTATTCTATCACCTGATTGATAGTAGATCTTACAGCATAATCTTTATCTGTAGAAACCAACAAATTTAAAGATCTGTCAACTCTGGCATCATCATAATCTTTTAAAGCCTCTACAGCAGCCATTCTAACCCATTTATTTTTACTTGATAAACTATCTAGTATAGAATTCAAAAGCTCTTTAGCATTCATTCTACCCGCTACTTTTAATCCTTCTATTTGAACCTGTAAATCTGTATCTGATATTGCTCTTTTTATTCTGTCAATAGCTTCAGGATTATTAGCATCTAATCTACCAAGTCCTAAAACAGCTAAGCATCTCACATTAAAATCCGGATCTTCAACACTAGCACGGAGAAAATCACTGTATGCAATATCTGCTTCTATTTTTCCAAGCACCCATATAGCTTCAGCACGAACTTCTCTTCCGCCGTTTTGAGCTGCATTAAGAACATCTAATACAGTTTCTTCATCATCAGGATTTTTAGCAAGTTTTTGTTCTGCTTTATGTACATCTTCAATTCTTCTTAAAGTAACATCTTTTGCAGAGCATGAAATAATAAGCATAGAACTTAACGCAAATATAAAAACAGCAATATTTTTCTTCATATTAAAATTTACAACCATTTACTTTTTAATTTATTAATTTCTTCTTTAGCTTTTTCTACATTTTCTATAGACCCCTGAGCGAAAGTATCTTTTCCGCCTCCGCGTCCTCCTGCAGCAGCAATAATATCTTTTATAATATTATTTGCTGATAATTTTTTGTCTTTTAAAGCATTTCCTGTAATCTGAACAAGTATAGAGTTGGAAGAATCAGTTTTACTTATCATCACAGAAATACTATCTTTTACTCTTTCTTTTATAGTATCAGCATAAAGTCTTACTTCTTTTATATCTTCATTAAACTCTAAATTATAGAATCTAATACCTTTTAAATCTTCAAAATTATCCATAAATGAAACAGCAGAAGCACCTGAAGTTTTAAGCTGCTTAATTTCTTTTTGCAGTTTTTTTACTTCATTTTGCAAACTCTCTGCTCTTACAGTAAGTTCATCTGTTTTTGAAGCATTAAGTATATGAGCTAAATTCTTCACTTTGCTGAATAATTTGCTAGCTTCATTGGCCGCCTTTAATCCTGTGATAGCCTCTATTCTTCTAACTCCGCTCGCCACAGAACCTTCACTCACTATATGGAAATAACCAACTTCAGATGTATTTGTCAAATGGCTTCCGCCGCAAAGCTCTACAGAAAAACCATTTCCTATATCAAGTATTCTTACAGTATCAGGATATTTTTCTCCAAATAAAGCCTTAGCACCGCAGGAAATAGCCTCTTCTTTAGGCATATATTTTATAACCGCAGGCATTGATTTAAATACTGCTTCATTAACTTGATTTTCTATACTTATTAATGTATCTTCTGAAATTGAATCTGGGTGTGTAAAATCGAATCTCAAGTATTCATCGCTTACGAAACTTCCAGCCTGATTAACATGATTTCCAAGTGTAAGTTCTAATACCTTTTGAAGTATATGTGTAGCTGTATGATTTTTTCTTATAGCACTTCTTCTGTCAAAATTAACAAATAACTTTATTTCTTCTCCTACACTTAAAGAATTACCGCTGCAGTCAGCTATGTGTATTATAGTATTTTCTTTCTTTTGAGTATCTATTATCTTTATTATTTCTTTTTTGCCGTTTTCTATATATCCGTTATCTCCAATCTGTCCGCCCATCTCTCCATAGAAAGGCGAAACATCTGTAATGATAACAGCATTTGAAGATGATGTTTTATCTTTTTTAGCATTATCTTCATATACAGCAACTATTTTTGCATTTACTCCGTTTATAAGATTATCAGTTTCCTCTCCTACATATTTAGTTTCATAATTTTCAACATATCCGAATTTGGATCTTTTATCTTCTCCTGCACCTCTGCTCCTTTTTTTCTGCTCTTCCATAGCTTCTTCAAATCCAGCCTTATCAACTTTAAATCCATGATCTGATGCTTCTTCTTCTGTTATATCTATAGGAAGTCCGTAAGTATCAAAAAGCATAAATGCATCTTTTCCTGATATTACTTTACTATCTTTGTTTTCTTCCATTACTGCATAAAGTTTATTCATACCTGCTGATATTGTATTTATGAATTTATTTTCTTCTTCTTTTAATATTCTTTTTACATTTTCTTCTTCTTTAGGAAGATAATCATATATTTCTTTATATACATTAACCACTGAAGATGTAATCTCATTTAAGAAAGCTCCCTTATGTCCTAAATCGCTTGCAGTTTTCAAAGCCCTTCTTAAAAGCCTTCTAAGTACATACCCCCTGCCTTCATTAGAAGGAGTACAGCCTTCAGATATTACAAATACCAATGCCCTTAAATGATCTGCTATAAGATTTATTTTGGTTTTATTTTTATCATCATATTTAACATTCAGTTTTTTTACTATTGCATCAACTATTGGCTTCATTACATCAGTTTGATAATTGCTTTCTACACCCTGAGTAATATAGCATAATCTTTCAAGTCCCATTCCTGTATCTATACCTACATTCGGAAGAGGAGATAAGTTGCCGTCAGTATCCTGAAAAAACTCATTGAATACTAAATTCCAAAACTCTAAATATCTTTCACAGTCGCATCCTACAAAACAATCAGGCTTTCCGCATCCTTTTTCTTCTCCCATATCAATATAAAGCTCACTGCAAGGTCCGCAAGCTCCAGAATCGCCGGCAGGTCCCCAGAAATTATCCTTTTTTCCAAGTCTTACAATCTTTTCTTTAGGTACCCCTATATGCTCATTCCAAATTTTAAAAGCATCGTCATCTTTTTCATAAATAGAAACATATATTCTTTCAATAGGAAGTTTAATAACCTGAGTAGAAAATTCCCAAGCAAATTCAATAGCCTCTTTTTTGAAATAATCACCCATAAAGCAGAAATTGCCGAACATCTCAAAAAATGTATGGTGTCTTGCTGTTTTTCCTATATTTTCTAAATCAGAAAGTCTGAAGCATTTTTGTATAGTTGCCACTCTTGAATATGGGGCTTTCTTTATTCCGGCATAATAAGGTTTGAATTGAAGCATTCCGGCTGTTGTAAATAATAGGCTAGGATCGTCTATTGGTATAAGAGATGATGATTTCTCTATAGCATGCTTTTTGCTTTTAAAAAACTCTTTAAATTTTTCTCTCAATTCTAAATGTGTCATGATTAGCTACTCCTATTTTTAAGAACATTTATATATATGAAAATTTAAATTTTTATTGTCAAATAATATATTTCATTAATAATATATTAAATCAATTATGAATGCAAGTACAAAATACAAAAATAGTTAACATAATTAATATAAGATATTGAATATAAAAAAAGAATTGCAGGCAAATACCTGCAATTCCTTTTTATTAACTTTTATTAAAGCACTATTCTATAATTATAACATAAGTCATTCTTGCTCGTTTTATAGTTATTGTAAAGGATTTATCATTACCATAAGATTTTACGAAGTTATCGTAATCATCAGTATTTGATATTGTTATACCATTAATAGCTTTGATAACATCTCCCGGTCTAAGTCCGTATTGATAGGCTTTAGAGTTCTGAGTCATATTAAGAACTACAACACCTCTCTCATTGCTTCTTATCTGAAGTCTTTGAGATATTTCAGGAGTGATATTAGAAACATCTAAACCCATCCAAGAACGAGTGCTGCCTTGTGAATTATTCTGAGACTGTCTTGTAGGTACAACTTCTTCATCTTCAACTCTAGCTTCTATAGTAATTTTAGTGCTTCTTTCTCTTCCGTTTCTTAAATATTTAACATTAACCTCTTTTCCTACTTTGGTAGTTGCTACTTTATTGAATAAATCTCCTGATTTAGTCATTCTTTCACCATCGTACTCTATTATAATATCGCCGTCCTGTAAGCCTCCTTTTGCAGCAGGTGAATCAGGTATAACTTCGCTTACATAAACACCGCTGTTTTGCTTAACATTCAAACCTCTTGAAAGATTTTCATCAATATCTTGTAAATATATACCTAAATATCCTCTTGTAACTCTGCCGTTTTCTTTTAAGTCAGTCATTACTGAAGTAGCAAGATTAATAGGAGTAGCAAATCCTATACCAATGCTTCCGCCTGAAGTAGAGTATATTAATGTGTTTATTCCTATAACCTGACCATGGATATTAAATAAAGGACCTCCTGAGTTACCAGGATTTATAGCAACATCAGTTTGTATATATCTTTGATATTTATTAGCACCGACATCGCTTCTTCCTTTAGCACTTACAATACCAAAAGTAACAGTATTATTAAGTCCGTAAGGGTTTCCTATAGCAATAGCAAATTCACCTGGCTCTATAGCATCACTATCACCTAAAGCAACATAAGGGAAAGTTCTGTTTTCATCTTCTATTTTTAATAATGCTAAATCATAAGCCTCATCATAACCTATTAACTTGGCAGGAAGTTCTCCGTCCTCTCCGTAAAGAGTAATCATAATTTTAGTAGCACCCTTTACAACATGGTAATTAGAAAGTACATATCCTTCTTCATTGATTATAAAACCGCTTCCTAAAGATTTTTGGCTTCTTCTTTGTCTAGGAACTTGATCTCCGAAGAAAAATCTAAAGAATTCATCTGCATATCTGTCTTCTTGAGTATTACCTGCTTCTATTTCTGTAGATATATTAACTACAGCAGGCATATTTTTGTCAACTACATCTCTTATAGCATTTTCTACAGCTAAGGCTCCGTCTAATGAATCTGTAAATGCGGTCTTTTCAGGTGCTGCCTGGGCATGAACCAAAAACTCATCTTTTTTATAATTTTTCTCATAAGAAAATATGAAAAAAGAAATAATTATGCCAACTAAAGTAAATGTAAGCCCAAGATTTAAAAAGAACATAAATGAACGTTTTTTTTGCTCCATGTACTCATAACCTCCGATTTAATGTATTTTTTATAGACTAAATTTCGATAATTTGCCATAACTTTATTATAGTAAAAAAATATTAATTTTTAAATAAAAAACTTAAAAAAATAAAATCGAAAATATTATATGAAGATTATTACCTCATTATTTGTAAAATTAAGAAATTTATATAATTTTATTCTGACAATTATTATCGTTTTAGTACATTTAATATATAATATAAACCTATGAAAAAAAAACAAAGTAAAAAACTATTTATAATTATTATTTTTATAAAAAATTTCAGGCTCTCCATTAGGTCTTGTATTCCATCTTGGGTGAACCCAAAGCCAATTTTCAGGGTGTTTTGAAATTATTTCCTCCAATTTTTTTGTGTATCTTTGAACATTATGCTTTATAGTTTCTTCTTTAGTTTCTTTTTGTTCTATGTACATTATGTCATAAACTATTATTTTATGATGACCATATCTGTCAGGCAAACTATAAAGTATAGCCATTGGAGAACCTGTTTTCATAGCTATAGCAACAGGACCAACTGCTGTGGCAGCAGGGTATCCAAAGAAGTCTACAAAAACACCGTCCAAATAATTTTGATCGCATAAAAAAGCAACAGGAGAATTATTATTTAATACATGAAATATTTCTCTCAAATCTCCCCATCTTGATATGCATTTCATACCTCTTTTCTCTCTCCAAGAACGCATATAAGCATCTAATTTAGGATTATCAAGAGGACGGAATATGACTCCGGGATTATATCCTTTGATAGCAAAATAAAAAGCTATATATTCCCAATTTCCTATATGTCCTGTGATAGCTACAATACCTCTTTTTTTCTTATTCATAGCTTCATCAAATTTATCCTGACCTTCTATTTTTATTCTTTTTAATATTTGTTCATCTGACATTCTTGATGATTTAATGAATTCGGCAAAAGTCATTATCATAGATTTCATAGAACGTTTTGCAATTATTTTTCTTTCATGAAAACTTTTATTTGGAAATGCCTGTTTTAAATTAATTAAAGCAGTTTTTCTAACACCTGGTGCAAGATAGTACATTAAACTGCCTACAACCTTAGCGAATAATATTACTATAATGTACGGTGTAAATGCTATTATTTCCATTAGTATACGAAGCGGAATATATTCAAGCATTACAACTTTTGGGGATTTATAAGCCAAAATAACCTCTTTATTTACTCTTTTAAATCTTTATTTTCTTTCTCTTTATCTTCAAATAGATCTTCATCTTCTAAAGATTCATCAAATCCGTCATTTTCTAATTTTGTTTCATTTGATTCTGATTGATTTTCAGTATTAGAATTTGATTCTTCACCTTCAGAAGCCTGATTTTCATCATTTTCTATATTATTATTTTCATTATTATCATTTTCTGCATTAGGGGCTTCAGTATTATTATCTTTAGTATTAATACTTTCTGCTTTATCATTAGATGCTTCTGCAGATTCAGAAGCCGCCTGTTTTTCTGCAGTGATTGTATCTGTTTCATCATCACCGCCTTCTATTAGAATACCTGATCCTGATAATTCTCCCTGTGTTATTAAATAATTAAATCCGGATATAAAATAATATGCTTCTGTCAATGCTTTCATTACATTATACCCTTGTATTCTTTTTTTTGACTTTCCAATTTCTGCAGAGAAGGTTAGTATATCATTAGGGTTTTCTATTATTCTCTCTCTTTCTTCTTTATCTAATAATAATTTATCTAACTTCTTTTTGAAAGGTGATATTATTGATATAAATGTGTTTCTCAAGTTTTTAGCTAAATAAGAACGCTGACCGTTTTTATCTGAAAGCATGGAAACTCGCTGTTCAAAACGCATAGTTTTATCTTCTTCCACTTTATTTATTGTTCTGCAAAGTTCACTGTATTCATTTAATCTTGAATTTGTATCTGATAATGATAAAAATATATTATTAAAATCATTTTTATAATCTGTTCTTACCTGATTATCATAAACTAAATTGTATCTAACCTTATTAGAAACAAAAACGGCAGAATATTCCCTGTCTAAAAAGTCTATTAATACCTTTATTCTATATATTTTATCTTTTACAGGTACAACAAAAAATGGATCGGCTTCATATTCTATATTGTTGTCAGATTTTTTGAAAGATACACATTTTTCTATAAGTTTTACTCCTATAGCCTCTACTTTACCCAATTTTTCTTCTTCATTATCTTTTTGCTTTCCTATATTTTCTTTAGCCTGCTGTATTTTAGTTTCCTGTAATTTTTCTTTTTCTTTTCTCAATTTTGTATAATATCCTAATATATCTTCCTCTGTAATATTTAGATAACGATTAAAATCATTTATATTTTCTAATGATTCTTTAGAAGCATATTGTAAAAGGGACAATAGTTTAGGATAATATTTACCATATATCAAATCTACGGCTCTTTTAAAAGCGGATATTCTTGAGTTGACAATTCCTTTGCTTATATTATCAACCATAGCATAAGCAAACATAGCTTTTTCTCCAGCCAATTTTATTCTTGAAGAATAAGTATGAAGTATATAAAGCGGTCTGAACATAGCTTTTATTTCTTTTACATAACTTTCAGCTATAACAGTGCTGTTTAATTCTTTATATGGTCTTAAAAAGTCTTTGTATACATTTTCATTATACTGATCTTTTATTCTTTCTAATAATTCCAAATCATCTAAGGTTTTAGCAAATTGAGATATTACTTTTTCATGTTTAGCTTTAGCATCTATATCAGAAGCTTCACTAGGATTTAAAGCATTAAATATTAAAGTATCCATTTCTAAAAGTGCGGATATAACATTTTTATCTATAAAGTTTAAAAATTTAGGGTTAACATTTCCGCCCATTAATGTGATTACACCAGAACTTAAGGCATTAAACCATAATTTAATATTAAAAAATAACCCATTATTTTTTTTATTTTGAGCAGCTCCTACGGCAGAAGAAGTTTGAGAATTTTTCTCTTTACTGTCGCTTTTGGTACTAGAATTGCTTGAACTTTTGGAATTTCTATTATTATTTCCGCCTACTAATGTATTTTGGTTTTTTTTTGATGATCCTACAAGTATATTATTATCTCTTTTTTTATCTGCTACTACCTCACCGCCGGCATCTACAAATTTATTAAATAAATCTTTTCTGGCATCTTTATTAAGTTCATCTAACTTTAGTCTGTCTCTAGTGTTATCTATATCGCCCATAAATAAAACTCCTAAGTATATTATATAAGTATATTATTTGCTTTTATGTATTATAGTAGCACTGCCTTGATTTTCTGCCATTATTGTCATGCTTGAAATTTGTACATGACTTTTTCTAGTTAATACATACTCTATATTATCGGCTATATCTTCAGCATATAAAGGATTAAATCCTTTGTATACATTATCAGCTTTTTCTTTATCGCCTTTAAATCTTACAGTAGAAAACTCTGTATTAACGGCACCCGGTTTTATATTTGTTATTTTTACAGGCTTGTCAATTAATTCTACTCTCAAACTGTCGCCGAACATTTCAACGAAAGATTTAGTTGCACAGTATATAGCACCTCCGCTATAAGCTTCATCAGCAGCAGTAGATGAAAGGTTTACTATATGTCCATGTTTACTTTCTAATATATACGGAAGCAAAAGTCTTGTTAATACTATTAAGCCTTCGCAATTAACTCTAATCATTTGAAGCGAATCTTCTATAGGATTATTATAATATAAGTCTTTACCTAAAGCTAAACCAGCATTATTTATAAGTATATCTATTTTTTTCTCTTCATCTTTAAGAGAATTTACAGCTTTTACTATATCCTCAGGTTTGGAGAAATCTAATTTTATTACTTTTACTTTCACATTGTGATTTTTTTCTAATTCATTTTTTAAAGCCTCAAGTTTTTCTATTCTTCTTGCCGCCAATATAAGATTAACTCCATTAGAAGCAAGCATTTTAGCTACAACTTCCCCAATACCTGCACTTGCTCCTGATACAAATGCAGTTCTTCCTTTAATATTTTCTATATACATAATTCATTCCTTTTGTAATTGCTGATAAAAATTATTTGCAGATTATGTCTGCAATTATATATAAAAATCATTATTAATTAATGAGTTTCTACCATTCCGGCAACATCTTGGGCAGTATACTGCATACCAACCTCATTAAGATATTTTGTGATTAAGGCATCTACCTGTTTTTTTAAACCTTTAGAATAAAGTTCCATAACCACAGTACAATTTTGTTTAGAATCCCATTGAGTTTCTACAACAGAAGCTCCTCTTATTCTTCCTAGTTTTATCTGTTATTTTAACTGCCAACCCAAGATTTTTTTAAATTTAATGCATATTTACCGCACGCAGAATAAAATTATAAATATAACTTCATTAATAATAAATTAAATATAATGTTCTGCTTACCATGCATTATTTATATTTAGGAAGCCAATTACCATGCTCTTTTATCAAGTCATCACATAATGAAACTATATCATCTATCGATAATTCTGAAGATGTATGCGGATCCATCATAGCCGCATGATATATATGTTCTAGCCTTTTAGTTACATGAGCTTCTATTGTAATGAGCTGAACATTTATATTAGTCATATTCATAGCAGCTAATTGAACAGGTAATTTACCAACATAAGTAGGCTGCACTCCATTAGAATCAACAAGACAAGGTACTTCTACACATGCATTTCTATCTAAATTTTCTATAACTCCATTATTAAGAATATTACCTCCAATTTTATAAGGTTCATTAGTTAATATTGCATTCATTATAAAAGAGCCGTATTCTTTTGAATGTTTATGATTTAAAAACTCTCCGTCTAAAAGGTTCTGACTATCTCTCTTCCAATCTTCTATCTGTTTAATGCATCTTCTGGGATATTCATCTAAAGGTATATTAAATTTATCAATTAATTCAGGATATTTACTTTTTATAAAGAAAGGATTATATTCTGCATTATGTTCGCTTGATTCTGTACAATAGTATCCAAGCCTTTTTATATATTCAAATCTTACCATATCCTTATGCTTTTCATTTTTTTCATAAACTCTTTTTTTAATTTCAGGGTATAAATCATTTCCATTTTTATCCCTTATATCAAGAAGCCAAGCCATATGATTTATTCCGGCTATAAAATCTTTTCTGCCTTCTAGTTTATCTTCCATACCAAGACTTTCTAACAAATCTTTTGAACATACCTGCACGCTATGACATAAGCCTACAGTCTTAACACCTGTATATCTTAACATAAACCCTGTAATCATAGCCATAGGATTAACATAGTTTAAAAGCCAAGCATTAGGAGCATATTCCTCTATATCTCTTGCTATATCTTCAAAAACAGGCAATGTTCTTAAAGTTCTGAATATCCCTCCTATTCCTAAAGTATCAGCAATAGTTTGTCTAAGTCCGTATTTTTTAGGTATTTCAAAATCTATTACGGTACAAGGTTCATATCCTCCAACCTGTATTGCAGTAACTATAAAATCAGCATTCTTTATAGCCTCTTTTCTATTTTCAATACCGCAATATGATTTAATTTTAGCTCTTCCATTATTTATTCTTTTATTCATAGCTGCAAGCATATCTCCTGATTCTTTTAATCTCATAGGATCTATATCATATAAAGCTATTTCACTCTCCAAAAGACTTTCTGTAAGCATGCAATCACCTAAAACATTCTTTGCAAATATTGTACTTCCTGCACCTATAAATGTTATTTTTGACATAATTTAATCCTTTCTATTTATAAACTTTTATATATTTCTAAGTATAATAATTTTATAACTTTATGATTTTATTTTAAATCCCTACCCTTTAATTTTTTTAATTTATTTTGAATTTTTTATTTTTCATTTCTTTATTGTTTAGTTAGAATTTATAGCACCCACCCTATTTTTTATTAGACTAAAAACTTATACTACGCACGGTGAACTTATTCTTATTTATAGTTTTAATTACAATCCAAAACTTTCTCAAATAATAAATTTTATTCTGCGTGCGGTAAACTTTAACTAGCTTTGGAGAGACTAATATATATTAATGAAATAGAAAAAACAGTATAAATCTAAAATTCAAAGCAAAGTGATGAAATATAGAGGGGGGAAGTTAGAATAAATTTTTTGCTTTATTTTTGTTCCCACCCTCTAGGCTTCCTAAACTCACTGTCATTTTTGTATTGTTTTAAATACAGTATCAATAATACTTTCCTCTACCATTGGCTTTTCTTTTGATAGTATAAGAGTTTTTAATCTGTTTAATTTATCTTTTATTCTTATTAATCCTATGCTTATACCGTACTCATCCAATGTTTTATCATAACTATTTCCATAATCTTTATTCTTCTTAATTAATAAGTTTTTAAGCTCTTCACATTCATTAATAATTAAATCTTCTTTATTTTTTTTTT
>NZ_MDCO01000011.1 GCF_001746205.1 Brachyspira hampsonii | reverse complement strand
GATAATTAAATCTTCTTTATTCATTTTTTACTTCCTAATTTTTGAACATCTTATTTACAAGTTATCAACATTGTTGACAACTTATAAACATAGAATTATTCATTAATAGCTATCTCATCTTCTATATCGGTTAACACTGATTCAAAATCTTCATATTTTCCTCTTTTAATAAAATCTTATAAAAATAATCAAAATAATATTTTGACTATTTAAGCAATTATTAATTCTTTATACTTCTGCATTTCTATTTCTATAATTTTTAAGTTTAATAGTCTGCTTGTAAGTCTACCTTTCATATATTCAGAATCAGTTTTTTTATTCAAACTCTTTAATAAATCATCATAGCTTTTATTTGATGTCAGTATCACAGTTTTTTCTCCGCTTCTTATATTATCAAATATTTTATAGTATCCATCTATGGCATAATGAAAACCTACGCTGTCAATATCATCTATCATAATAATATCTGCATTTTTGGCATTATCTATTTTTTTATCAATAGTGGCTTTCATATCTTTATCTTTAGCATTTTTATTGAATAAGTTTTTATTCAAATCTTCAAAATGGCTAGCCTTCATATACATTACTTTGATGTTATTCATAACATATATCTGCCATAACATTTTTAGCATTGTAGTTTTACCTGTTCCGCTCTTCCCCCTGAAATATAATGACATTGTACTTCCTACATTCAAATATTTTTTTATAGAATTAATCAGCTCAGTTTGATTAAATCTTTTTGCAAAAATATCTAAAGTCATTTCATTATCTAATGTGCCGAATACTAAATTATATGTTTTTATAAGGTTATCAATTCTTTCTATCTTTTCTGATATTTTAGTTTTTTCATCGCTTACACAGTCGCACATAGTAGGCAGACTGTATTTCCTTCCTGAAAAACTTAAATCATCTGGAACTTTTAGAAATCCATACTCATCGCATTTAGTACATTTTGGGTCTTTTCCGTCCCTTGCTGTTTTTTTTAATTCTTCCAAATATTTTTTATAGCTTTGCAGACAGTAGCTGATATCCGCAATTTGCAATTTGTGAATACGCATCATCTAGGTTTCCTCCCTCTTCTATAATTTTTAATAAATAATTCAGTTTATCAATTCCGCTTGGTATTGTATACTTTTTTGGATTCTCGCTCTGAGTTTTATTTTCTTCGTTTGTATTACTTTGTTTTTTTCCTGTGTTTCTAATAGAGCATACTTTGTTAAATCCTGAAGTCTTAAACTTTTTCGTTCTTCAATAGGTAGCCTGAAAAAACTTTTTTTAACTGAGTTCAATACTTCATCAATATTGTTATTTTTTCTATTGGAAAATGCATCTAATAAATGTTTTTTGTACAATGCTGATTTTATGTAATCAATCCTAAAATTAACTAATTCCTTATGAAGTTTATTAAACTTTTCTAAAAACTCATTCTGAAGCTGAAGCTCTTTTATCTCTTCATCATCTGTTAAAAGTTTTGCTGGATATATTGAGCTTTCGTCCACATCTTCATTAAACAAACTAGGCTCATCATATATCACAGTAACAGTAGCTTCGAGATTCTGAAGTTTTTTATCCTCTTCTTTCAGCTCTTCAATTTTATTTTTCAAATTAGTGAAATCATATACAAGTCCGCTTGATATTAATTTTCCTTTTTGATAAGTCCTTGCTATTTTTATTTTTAAATAGCCTTTTGCCTGCAGACTTTTTCTTTGTCTGCAAAAACTTGTTTTTTTAGAAGTCATATTGCAGTCGCTGATTTTTTCAAAATCTTTATTTGTTAAATGAAATATCCAGCATACAAATTTAAACTCGCTTGCACTCAATCCTAATCTATCGCTGTATTCAAGCACTTCAAAAGGTATTGTCAACAAATCTGCAGGATAATCTATTTTTCCGTAAAGTGCTGAAAACTTTTCTAACTCTGCCATTATTCTATACCGCCTAATATATTTTTATAAGTCAATTTTTGTACTAACATTAAACCGCCTCCGTGATAGTATTTTTTTAAAAATATTCCTCCTTCTGCAGTGATAAAAATTATTAAGGCAAAGAACTGCCCAAATGATTTAAATAAATTTCTACTGCATTTGTTTTTGATATTTTTTAGCAGGAATGCTAATTGATAAAATAAACTCTGTTCTTTATCTAAAAAAGTCAAGCATAACTTTTTAGTTGCAATTATTATCGAGATTTTTAAGAATTGTTTTTGTTGTAAATCTAGTATGTTTTTTAAGCGTACTAGATTTTTTAATTTATTGATTTGTATTTTGAGAGAAGATTGTAAAACTCGTACCGCTTTCCATAGTCTTATAAAATTCGTTAAAATTAAAAATTTTCAGTATATAATTATAAATCCAATATTCAAAAGATTTAGAAAATCTTTCAAATATATTATCAATATCCTTATCTAATTTTTTTAATTCATTTATTCAAGTTAATAATGTATTTTCAATAATTTCTGTATTCATATATTAAGTATAATAATCAAATATATAAAAGCAATTAATTTAATATTTAAAAAATTATTTACACACACCGCCCTATATCTTTATTATTTTGTTTTCAATTTTAATCTTTATTTCCTTACTGCTTATAACAAAAAAGCATGCCCGTCCAAGTTTTGATTAGATTTATAATTAACTAAACGCACGGTTAATAATTTTTTTAATATTAATAATATTATGAATTATAACTTATTTATATTTTTCATATTATTTAGCGTGCGGTATTGAATTTGTTAATTAAATAAAAATTAATTATTGACATTTTATGATTTTTATAATAGAGTAATTGACTATGCGGAGCGGGTAAACGCGGTATTTAAGTAACTAATACTGAGGAAAGTCCGTACCTCTAAAGGGCATCATGCAAGCTAACGGCTTGAAGGCGAAAGTCTATGGAAAGTGCAGCAGAAAATATACCGCCGATTTGGTAAGGGTGAAAAGGTATGGTAAGAGCATACCGCATTTGTGGCGACATGAATGGCAGTGTAAACCCCATGAGAGGCAAGAGCAAACAGAAACGGATTGCCCTTTTCCTAAGTTTCAGGTGGCTCGCTGGAATATTATAGTGATATAATATCAAGATAAATGTTTACCTTAAATGACAGAATACGGCTTATAGCTCCGCTTATTTTTATAATGTTAAAAATAGTTAAATAATATTGTTATTTTTTTATTATGAATATATTATTTATAAATCATAAATAAAAATTGGTAAATAAATGGTAAGCATAATCATCACAACTAAAAACTCAGAAAATTTTATCGCTGATTGTATAAATGCTGTAAAAAATTCTAATTATAAAGATACTGAAATAATATTGGTGGATAATAATTCTACTGACAGAACAGTAGAAATAGCTAAAGAATTAGGTGCTAAAACTTTTATTAAAGGTCCAGAACGATCTGCTCAAAGAAATTATGGGGCTGAAATGTCAGGAGGAGAAATAATAGGATTTTTAGATGTTGATATGACTTTATCAGAAAATGTTATAACAGAATGCTTGGAAATTTTTGAAAACAATAAAGATGTGCAGGCTATTTATATACCTGAAAAAATTTACGGAAAAAGTTTTTTTAATAGAGTAAGAAGTTTTGAACGTTCATTTTATGATGCTACTGTTATAGATGCTGTAAGATTCTTTAGGAAAGAGGCATTTATAAAAATAGGAGGCTTTGACCTAAACTTAAATGGTACTGAAGATTGGGATATAGACAGAAGAATAAAAAAAATAGGAAAAACTGACATAATAAAATCTCCATTATATCATCATGAAAATCATACTCTAAAACAATATATAGTAAAAAAAAGCTACTATGCTTCAAATTTTGATAATTACTTCAAAAAATGGGGACATGATAAAACTACTAAAAAGCAATTTGGAATGTTTTATCGTTACATTGGCGTTTATATAGAAAACGGTAAATGGAAAAAACTATTATCCCACCCTATTTACTCAGTATCTATGTACTTCTTAAGATTCTTAATAGGCATTGTTTATATACTTTCAAAATTTAATATATCAAAAAAAGAAAATGTTTATAAGGATAAAAAATGTTAAACTTAGCTAATAAAAAATCATTAATAATACTTTCAATAATAGCAATTATAATAGGAATATTTTTAAGATTTTATATATATAATAAATCAATAATAGGAAAACCTCCAAGATTAGATGAACAGTACCAATTCTATCAAACAGAAAAACATATAAAAGAAAAAAAATTTCCTATAGAAGGTGTTTTCCTAAATACTCCAGATACTTATTATAGCGAAGAAGGCTCAAGAGTTCCAGGTGGATATTTTTATTTATCATATATACTAAAATATCTCATTGGAGGAAGAACTTATGAAGGAGCAAGATTTATTAATATGCTCATTTCTATATTAGCAAGTATTATATTTTTTGTTTGGAGTTATAAAAGATTTTCGCTGACCACATTTAGTATTATTTTAATGCTTATGTCTGTTAATATATATTTCTTAAATGCTGGAAATAATATATATAATCCGAATAATCCTCTAATACTATCTTTTATTTTTTTACCTGTACTTTATGAATATTTATATAATGAAAAAAAATTCATATATGCTGTTTTGCTGTTTCCAATCTTAGCATTATCAGCACAATGCCATTTTTCAAATTTCTTTTCTTTAATTCCATCCCTTATAATATTTTTAATAATAAGATGGAAAAAAGATACAAAAGAAAATATAATCCCGTTGTCTATAGGAGTATTCATATCATTTCTGACTTATCTTCCTTATTTAATATATCAATTTCAAAATAATTTTGAAAGCATATCAAAAATATTAGGAAGAAAATCAGAAATAGATGCAGTCAATATAATACAGCCGCCTCAAATTTATTCAATATTACTTTTCACTACAAATGAATCTGGAAATAAATATGTAAATGGAATAAAAGATATAATAAACAGTTATTTTGGAAGCAATCCTTTATATATTTTTACTTTTATATTTTATATATTATCATTTGTATTTGCTTTGACAGCATTAATTTACGCTTATAAACATTTCTTTACTAAGAAGATGTTAACAGATAATGATAAAAAGACAAATACATTAAAAGATTTATTATTTTTCTATATATTATATATAATAACCTCTATAGTATTCTATATGCTTGCAAATATAGGTTCAGGAAGACCGCATTATTTTTATTCATCATTTACTTTAGGATTCGTACCTATAATATATTTTATAGAAAATATAAAGTATACAAAAAATAAATATATAAACTATATTTGCTTATATGCTTTATTAAATATTATAGCTATTTTTATTTATAGAATATAATTAAAACTTTATTATACCATTAAAAAATTGTTTATCTCTCCATTCGATAAAGTCTTCAAATGTTGTAATATTATTCTGTAGAACGGCTTTATAATATTCTATACCCATTATTTTTATATCATCAGGAGTTTCATATTTTAATTTTAATATTATATTTCTTTTTTCTTCAGTAAGCATATTCATTATATCATCAGCATCTTTCTCAAAATATCCGTCATAATAAGATCCTTCTAGTATATGAATAATATCAATCTGCCAAATTTCATCTTCACTGCATTTATAAAATAAATGCCACTCTATACAATGCTCATCTGTATATATTAAATTTGTATATGTAATTTTTTGTATATTTTCATTTGAAGCTATTTTAGATATAGCATAAAAACTTTTTTCTATATTTAATTCAGATGTATAAACATGAAAATCAATATCCCTATTTTTCATTAAAAGTCCCATTTTTAAAGAACCTACTAAATTAACTCTAGCGCCAATATTTTTAAAAGCATTTTCAATATCAAGTTCTTTTATAATATTAAATGCTTTATTCTGATTATAATTAGAAAGTTCTATAATCTCATTAATATGATTATTCATAATTCAAACCTAAAAAATAAATATTCATTTTTAATAAATGATAAACTATTTTATTTTATTATTCAATAAATGATATTTAAAATATAATTATGTAATAAATATAAAATAAGAAGTATATAATTTAATATAAAGTATCGCTTATATTTTAAACTTAAAAATATTAAAATTTTAATATAAAACTAAATTATAAATATATTCACTTTTAACGACATTTTATATTCTTGACAATTTAAAATTTTATAGTATAAAGAATTAACATAATATTAACTGTATTTATTAATTTGAGGAAAGCAGATGAAAAAAGGTAAAAAGTCCGAAATAAAAAAATTAAGAGTAAAAAAACATAAAAATCTTTTACTCGTAAAAAGCGACAGTGAAGAAGATAAAAGAAAGTTAGAAACTATTAAAGATATACTCATAAATAATAATGAGGATCAGTCTAAATATGATTTGCATAATTACTTTTTGAATAATAAAGGAGAAGCTATTTTTAAACATCTTCCTTTTTTTGATATATATGAAAGACATTTTTCAAAATATAGAGGTAAAGATATCAATATGATGGAAATCGGTGTAGGAAGCGGCGGAGCTGTAAAGATGTGGAGAGAATATTTCAGAAACAATAAGCCTGAAGCTAATGTTAATATATATGCGATAGATAAAAATCCTAAATGCAAACAATTTGAACAGGATAATATAAAAATATTTATAGGCTCTCAAGACGACAGAGATTTTTTAAAAGAAGTAAAAAGTCAAATTCCAAAATTAGATATTTTAATAGATGACGGCGGACATAGAATGAATCAGCAAATTATAACTTTTGAAGAGATGTATGAACATATAAAAGATGACGGACTTTATTTATGCGAAGATGTTTATACTTCATATTGGCCAAATTTTGGAGGCGGTTATAAAAATCCTAATTCATACATAGAATATACAAAAAATTTAATAGATTATCTTAATGCATATTGGGCTACAGAAGAAGATGATTTATTTCCAAATGCCTTTACAGACAGCACCTACTCTATTCACTATTATGACGGTATAGTAATAATAGAAAAAAGAAAAAGAGATACAAGATATAATGATATATGCCAGCAGGCTATTATAGGTAAAACTAAAGAATGATTAAAAGTAGATACGATTTTTAATAATATAAAAACTTTTGATAAATTTAAAATATTGTTTGTATAATAAATAATTAAAAGCTGCATTAAAAATTATGATTAATTGAAATATTATATAAAAAATAAAAACTCTTAATTTTATTATAGTTATTTTATTTTCCTTTTCTTTTTGCCAATATATAAGCAAAACTATCAAAATATTTCATAATACTTTCATCTGTATTATATTCATTATCGCCAAGCAAATAATCGCATAAAACTTCTCTCAATCTTGTAAACTCTTTTATGCTATGTTTTTTGTACTGAGCTAATATAGTCAAATCTATAAGTTCTAAGGCTCTGTATGCAGAATTTTTAGAATATTCAGAATTATTTTTCTTTTTAAATTTTATTGCTCTGTAAACTTCACTTCCAATATTAGCCATCTGTTCTGCAAGACTTAAAGTTTTCCATTTTCCATTTGCTGAATCTTTATGCATATAACTCATAAATATACCTACTGCTTAATGATTAGATTATTTAATATTGATATTATTTTATTTCTAATATTTTCATCTTCTACATACCTGCTTCTATTATTATCAGAAGGTCTTATATTGATTAAAGAATCAAACTCTATAAAATCTTCATCATCTAATTCAGGATAAATATTAATCCCCCATAAATCATGTTGTGAAGAACCATTTTCTATAAGTAAAGATTCCAAATCGCTGTGAAGTTCTGCATCCAAAGCTAATTCATTTTTTTCTATATCAACAACACCCTTCACCATATCCGTAAAAAAATTTCCAAGCAGATTTTTTATTTCTGACGCTTCAATGCTTTCCCTTATAATTATCATAAAATATTAATACTCCATAAACATATTTAATTAACATAACATTAACGGCAATATAAATTTTTTATATAGAAATTTAGTATGTACATAAATATTTTTTATAATTTATATTCCGATAATAAGAGATAGTTTTATTATCAGCAATAATAAAATTTTAAATGCTAGAAAGCTGAAAATTGTGAGCGTATAGAAATTTATTTGCTGTACTTTTTGACGAATACTGCAAATCAAGCGTACAATTTTTATTAAAAATATATAGCAATAAAAAAATAATAAAAGAATTTTAGATTATTACGAGAATAGAAACGATATAATAATCACTTCTATATTAAAACAGGAGATAAAAATGAGAGTTACTGAACAAGCCCAATTTAATAGAACAGTTAGTACAATAAAAAGAAACTATAATGAGATGGAAGTTTCTCAAACTAGATTATCTACTGGTCAAAGGGTGCAGTACCCTCACCAGAATGTTACATCAACTATCAATTCTATATATTATAGAACTAGAATGTCATCAGTGGACAGATATCAGAATAATATAGTCGATGGAAAAGAAAGATTAAGTGTAGCACATGATTCTATGTCTGCTATAACAGAAGCTTTGAACAGAGCAAGAGATTTAGCAGTACAAGGAGCAAACAGCACTTACGGAGCAGATGACAGAGCTAAAATGGCTATGGAAGTAGAAGAAATGATAGAAAGAATATATGATATATCCAAAACTCAAAGCAAAGGAGAGTTTATATTCTCAGGAACTAGTATTAAAACAGCACCTTTCAGAGCATTTTACGGATATGATGAAAAAGCAGGACGCTCTATAGTACAATCCGTTATGTATGAAGGTGATGGAAATGCTCAAAATAGAGAAATAGAAAACGGACAAGTTATTAATGTAGCAACTCCAGGTAATTATGCTTTTTGGGGAACTGATATGGAAATAATATCTACAACAGATGCTTCAACTTATATTGCTGCTGAAGATCAGGATATTATGATAGATGATATGGTTATTAATATTAAACAAGGCGATAATATTGAAGCGATAGTTCAAAGAATAAATGATGCTAATGGAAATGTAAGTGCCAGCATAGGAGATTTAAAAGGCGGAGAAAAAGTTATACAGCTAAAAACAGGATCTCCTCATAAAATACTTCTACAGGATTTAGCAGGAGGTACAGTTTTGCAGGATATAGGATTAGTAAGAGAAGGTGCTGCCAATAGTCCGGAAAACAATTATGAACCTAGCACTTTAGTAACAGGAAAAAGCATATTTGAAAGTTTAATCTATTTAAGAGATGCTATGCTAAATGATGATGTAAGAGCTATAGGAGGAGAAGCATTAGGATATATAGACAGTTCTTTAGATAATGTTGCTACTGTTCAGGCTAATGCATCTTCTAAAGTAACAAGACTTGATATGGGATATACTAGCTTTGAAAATCAGAAATTAGCTATTGAAGAAGCTTTAGCTAAAAATGAAAATATTGATTATGCTGAAGAAATAGTTAATTTTAATATGTGGCAATATGCTCATAATGCTTCATTACAAACAGCCGGAAGATTATTAGGCAGAACTCTTATGGACTATTTGAGATAATATAAAAAATAAAATGCTGACAATATAAAATATTTTTAATGTGTAGAAGGAAATAATTTTATGCCGGAAATAGAATCTAGGATATTAGGAAAAATAGAAGTTTCAGATGATTCATTATACCATCTAAATGGTACTATATTAGCATTTGAGGAGTATGATGAATTTTATCTTGTTAATATGGATGAGGAAGGAACTTTTAAGATACTTCAGTCTAAAGATAATAAAAATGTATGCTTTATACTTATAGATCCGTTTTTGATATTTAAAAATTATGAACCTGATGTGCATGATGATGATATAAAATATTTAGGTATAGAAAATAATGAAGATTTATATCTGCTTACTATTGTCAGCATTCCAAATAGTGATTTTAAATCTATGAGTGCTAACTTAGTAGCCCCTGTAGTTTTTAATATAAAAAATCACAAAGCTAAACAATGTACTGTCTCAGGAGATAAATATACAACCAGACATTCAATTCTTTTAGAAGATAATGATTCTTCAGAAAATGCCAATACAGAGGAAAGGAGTTCATAACAATGCTTGTACTTTCTAGAAAAATAAATCAAAGCATAGTAATAGGAGATAATATAGAAATAATGCTCGTAGATATACGAGGAGATCAAATAAAACTTGGTATTAATGCTCCTAAAAATGTAAAAATATTCAGAAAAGAAGTTTATGAGGAAATAGAAAGCCAAAACTTAGAGGCCTCAAAAGAAGCTACTGCTGATAAATTAAATATTTTGAGTAATTTTGTTAAAAATAAATTTGGTAAAAAATAGTAATTAAATAATATTATTTTTCTTAAAATTCTTATAAAATCTAAACTATCATTATATTTATTTTTAAAAAGTAATAAATAACATAAGTCATCAGCTTGTAAATGGATTAATTAATCTGCCGTTTTTTATTAAATTAATAGGTGTTAAAATTATATAAGATATCAAGAAATTAAATAATGATATTATAGCTGAAAATATTAATAGCATATTATATGTTTCTAAAATTCTATTAAAGAAATTATTTATAAAAATAGGAATATCAAATTTCAAAAATACTTTCATTATAATAAATATTGTATTTAATATTAATGACAAAGCAAATATTACTATAATACCTTTTGAAGCATGTGAAATATCAGCCGGACTTAACTCCATATGAGAAGCTATTGCTATTGATAAATATAAAAATATCCAAAAAGTAATATTTTTGAAAGCAGAATACTCTACAATATTTTTTATAATATTAATAAAAATATTATAAGTATATACAAATATATTTGATATTGTATAGTAAAATATTGATAATATATCAGAATTAAATACTTGTTTATATTTTATAATAGGTATTTCAAAAATATTATTTTTTAACTCAGGAGCTAATAAAATAAATAATAAATAAACTATTAAAGTACCAATAATAATCGGTCCTACCCCTATAAAAAAATTACCCATTTGCTGATACCAACTTCTTGAATCATAACTATGAAGAACATAACCTATAGTGTCTGATTTCGTATTAAATAATTTTATATCATTAATTTTATGTTTGAATAATAAACAAAATAAGGCATGTGAAAGCTCATGTATAGGAGTACCTATCCAGCCTGTAATATAAACTTCTGTTTTAGCTCCTAATGTTTTAGCAAATATTCGCCTAGTAATAGAAGAAAGCACATATAAAATAAATCCGAATATTATGATACTTCCGAATGATCTGAATAAATCTATTATAGTTTTAGTTAGTATAATAACTATAAAATAAAAAAAATCTTTTATCATTTTTAATTCCGTATATGAATTTATCGGAAGAAAATGCCTTTTAATTTACTTTTAAGCTTATATAAAAATATAAATAAAGTATGCACTTGAAAAAATAGAGTTTATACTATAAACTATTACGACGATTAAATTATTTACATTATTAAATAATATCTGTTTTGTATTATAGTATAATGAGTGGAGAAAAAATGAAAAAAATAATATTTATGATGCTATTAATATTAAACTCTTTTGCTTTTGCTATAGATGATATAATAGACAAAGATAATATGCATAATTTAATAGAAGGAGTAACCTCAACAAGATTCGGCTCAGATAGAGTAAGCACCATATATGATTTTGCTCCGCTTATGAATCATAATACTCCTTTTAAATTAGGAGTAGCAATATTAGATTTATCACATATAGTTGATAATAGTCATACAAATGCTGACGGCAGCAGAAAATTAGCTTTTTTGCCTAAAGGTTTTGTAGGATTAAGCTACGGTATATTTGGATTTGGATATCAATTTAGTTTATATAATGACCTTAATAATAAAAACAGTCCCATTGCACATAGTCATTCATTTTCTTTCGGTTTTGCTACAGATAAATACCGATTATCATTACCTATTTCTGTATCTGTGGGAGATCCTTCATATTATGGAGGAAAAATTTCTGTTAGTACAACTCCTAAATTTTCTTTTATGTTTAGGGGTGGTTTATTAGATGAATTTACAATGTCGCTTCATTATGGTATACAGCTTTCTAGTGTTACAAATAATGTAGGAGGAACAAAAATAGCTCCTATGGTATTAGGAGGTTCTTTATACGGCAGTATAATGCTTACAAGATTTGATAATTATCCTGTTCAAATAAGTCTTCCTGTAAAATTAGGTTTCTACTATGGTATAGGTGCCAGATGGGCTACTATAGATGCAGGATATGCTGAAGATGCTACACTTAATTATTTATATGATGATGCAGGCGGAAGATCTACCGACAGTATATATTTCTATCTATTAATGCCTGCTAAATTTGAAGCTAAATTGGGGGCTATATATACTTATGTAATGCCTAGACTTATGTTTGAGGGTAAAATATATAAAGTGGATGGTGAATATAATTTGCATTATGGAGTTGAAGGAGAAATTCGAGTTACTTTGGTTGAAAATTTCACATTCGGTTTGACAGGATATGCTGAGGGTCAGGGAATAATGAAAAAAAGTGCTGACTTTAATATATATAATGCATTCGGCGGAGGATTGGATATTTGGGGCATTTGGCGATACTAATTAATTTATAAGAATTTAAATACAAAGCAATATACTATATTATAAAGTATATTGCTTTTTTATATAAAAACTTAATTATTAATAATCATTACTGCTAATATTTTATTTTCTATTTTAGAGATTTATACTAATCAATTATATTTTATGATATTTTTTTAATAATATATTAAAAAGTTATTGTATTTATCATACAATTTATTATATTATTAATAGATGATTGTGATAATTAACTACAATATGCAGTAATTATTTCACATAAAAATATTAGAGTCAATTAATCAGTAAAAGGAGGTATATTATGACTAAATTATTTAATATTTTAAATAACGAATGTACTTTTCTTAGTGATGAAGACTACGGCTCATTAATAGGCGAATATTATGAAATAATAAGTAAATACATATAAGAATTATATTATTTGTTTCTCCTTAAAGCCTATGCATTTATTGCATAGGCTTTTTTATTATAATTAATATTTTATACTTATATATTATATTGACAAACAAATAAAAATGCATATACTATATATTGATATAGTTTTTATTGGAGGATAAATTATGAACTTAGAAGAAAAACTTGAATTATATTATAAAGGCTCTTCTATAGAAGATGATATGGAGAAATGTGAATCTACAAATGATTTCAGTAAAATAAAAAGGAATTCTTATGATTATTTTCATTATAAAGAGGAATTTTTGAAAGATTATTTTTCTATAGAAGATGAGAAATTAAAAAAAAGATATGAACATTTCATGAAGATACTTATTTACGGAAACGATAAAGAAGGAGAAGGCGGAACTAGATATGTTATTTTTGATTATATAGTTAATAGAGATTTTGAAAAGTCACTCAGATATCTTGTTTATGGATATGAGAAAAGATATAAAGAGCAGGCAAGAACTTTAAATGGTGAAAAATTAATATATACAGTTTTTGAAGATTTTAATAAATACTTCAGTAAAGAGTTTGAAGAATACACAGATAAATATATTAATATTATTAATAACAATGACAATAAAAAAATACTGCATAAAATGGGAAGAGATGCTGTAATACCATTGATTGCAATATGTTCTGTTATAAAAAATAATAAAGAATGTGATGAGAAATATATAAATGCAGCTATAAAATCATTCGATGTTCTTCCAAATCTTTATGATACTTTAAATGTGATTGCTTCTCTTTTAGATAAAAACGAAGCTATAAAAAATAAATTTGTAGAAGTATTAAATAACAATGAAGAATATATTATTGATATGAATATTGAAATTGGACAGTATTTAAGATTATTAGATTACAGTAATCCTTATAAAGCCAAAGATAAATTCCTCAAAGCAATAAATTATCCAAACTCTTTTATATTTATAGCAAAACATTTTGAAGATTATTTTCATTATGCATTCATTTATGGGGCAAGAGATTTATATTTAAACTATAAAGAAGATTTTTATAAAGTTTATAATTTAGTAGGAAATGATTTAAAAAATGATAGAAACAAAAGAATATTTATAGTACTTAGCGGTGTTTTATTAGAGCATAATGATAATAATATAGACACAAATAATTTAAAAAAGTCTATACCTGTATTTCAAACTATAGTTAATAAATTTACAGAAGATAAATCTAATAGATATAATAAGAGACCTACTTTTACTACTACAGTAAAAATAGAAGAAATATTTGATAAAGATAAAAATAAACTCTTTGATACGCTTATAGATTATTATACAGACAAAAAAAATACATACAATCTATACAGTACATACAGATGGGGAAATACTCTCCCTGAATATTGTCTTAATACAGAACTTTATTATTTATACTCTTTATTTAATTATGACAGCGATGAAATGAAAAACTATAAAAAGTTTGCTCTTGATATTTTTAAATATTTACCAATTCAGATTGGAATAAGAAAATATATAGAAGTGCAGGCGTCTATAGGAAGTAAAACTTTAAAAGAAGTTATTGATAGTTTATTAAATAATAAAGAATTAAATATTACATTAAAAGAAATTCTTCTTTCATACTATTTTGATTATGCAGGAGATTTTTCAAATTATTATTATGACTATGGCGGAAAATGTCTACCTACATTATATAAAGAGCTTAGATGTGTAGATGAAAATAATAATGTTATTATAAACAGCGTAAAAGATGAATTATTTAAAAGCTATTTTGATGAAGTGGTAAATATATTAAGTGATGATAAGTTTATAAAAGATAATATAGCATCAAATAAAAATACAGCATTAGATATATTAAAGACTTTGTATAATAAATGTCATTATAATGATTATCATTTAGTTTATACAGTTCTTGAAAATACAAAGAGAGCCGAAGTAAAAAGATATTGTATTAAAGCTATTTCTGATAATGAAGCTATTACAAGAGAATATGTTGAAAATATGTCAGAGAAGGTAAGATCATCAGAACTTAAAGGAGCATTAAAAAATATTATTAAGAATTGGAATCTTAAAAAATATGGTGATAATTTCAAAAGTATTGATGAGGCTTTGGAGTTTATTGATACTTATTACAATACAAATTATGAAAAAAATATAAAATTCTTAGATGATGTTCATTTGACAAAAGTTTTATACAATAATGGAAAATTGGCTGATGAGAGAATATTTAAATATATTATTATGGAATATATGAACTTAATTGAGCCTGCCAGATTAAAAGACTGCGATATGCTTACTGAGATTCTTGATATTGATTCATTTACCAATGCTTTGGAAATGTTATATATTTATTGGAAAGATTCTAATTACGAAGCAACAAAGAAAAATATTTTAATACCTTATCTTTTGTATTCTGACAATTCAAAGATAGATAAAGTTTATCCTCTTATAAAAGAGTTTGCTAAAGGTTCCCGCACTGTTATGGGTGCGTTTATTGTAAAATGTATTGCATTAAACGGAAAAAGTTATGCATTAATATTGGTAGACAGCCTCACAAGAAAAGCACCTACTGCTAAAATAAAAGAAGTAGCAATAGAGACTATGGAAAATGTTGCATACTTACTTGATATGACAACAGATGAGCTTTCAGACAGAATAATACCTAATTTCGGATTTGACAGAAAAGGCGAAAAAGTTTTAAGCTACGGAGGAGAGGCAAAAAGAAAATTTACATTATCAATAAACAATGATCTTGAACTCACAATAACAGATAATGATAAACAAAAAATAATAAAATCGCTCCCAGCTCCAAACAGCAAAGATGACAAAACAGAAGCAGATAATGCTAAAAAAGAATGCACAGCTCTTAAAAAAGAAATAAAAACTTTAATACAGAGTCAGAAAATAAGACTTCAGAAAGTATTATTAAACGGCAGAAAATGGACTTATGATAATTTTAAAACTGTATTTGTTGAAAACCCTATAATGAATTTATTTGCATTAAAACTAATATGGGGCGTTTATGATGAGAATAATAATTTAATAGAAAGTTTCAGGTATATGGAAGACGGTACTTTCAATACTGTTGATGAAGAAGAGTATACTCTCAAAGAAAATGCTTTAATAACTTTAGTACACCCTTCAGAATTAAACTCTGAAACTATAGCAAAATGGAAAACTCAATTATCAGACTATGAGATATCACAGCCTATAGAACAGCTTGATTTTAAATATGAAGAGATTACAGAAAAAGATATAAGCGAAGACAAAATTACTTCTCTTAATTCCAAAAAAATAAAAGCAGGCGTATTGATGTCATTAGCAAATAAATACGACATGGCTAGAGGCGAGACTATGGACGGCGGAACTTTCTGCGAGTACATATTAAAAGATACTTATCTCAATATTGCTGTTCATATATCATTCGATTATATGTATTTTGGAATGGACGCTAATGAAGATATTGAGTTTGGCGATATAGAGTTTTGCGAGATAAATGACGGCATTGAAACTTTGATTAATCCTCTAAAAGTAGAAAAAAGATTTGCTTCTTCAATTTACAGCATAGTGAAAAGTGTTTTTGGAGATTGATTTTATTTGATTGAACTAAAATAAATTTATATTTTGATATGTGGGGCTTTCCTATATGGTGAGCCCCATTTCTTTGCAACATCAGAAATTATTGTTAGTTACAACATACAATTTTTATATAAGTATTAACACTTTATTAATCTTCACCAATCATTTTCCGTTGCTTCTTCTATATGATTTTTTCTTCCCAAATCATAATATTTTTTAAATATAAGTCTAAGAATTTTCATAATCTTTATCTTCTAGGATTATGATATTATATTCATTTAAATATTTCATATTTGAACTCCTTTTTATTTAACTGCTATTTATTAATTTAACCATCATAAGATCATGATCTATATAAATATTTTCAATTATATAATCATACTCAAAAGCTGTTTCTGTTATAGATATGATATATTTATTGCATTCATTTAATTTTTCAATTGTTAAATCTTCTTCATAATCATGAATTATTTTAAAGAAAAATTCAGAAAAATTATTTTCTCTTGAGTTTTTTATACCGCCTCTTACATCATAAATATTGTCAATAAGTGGTTTTATACAATCCATTTCATAGTATGGAATTTTTTGATAATAACCATCAGGCTCTGCATATAAGATATTTACAAAAATTAAACCTAATAAAATTATTTTTTTCATAGTTTAGCTCCTTTACTTTTTAAAATATCTATAATTTCAGTTCTTTTAAATGCTATCGCAAGATATAGAGCATTATCACCATTATCATTTTTTATATTAATATTAGCCACTAATTTATTAATTCCTTCGCCTTTAAATCATCACCATTAACTATAGTAATCATTAAAGGTGTAAAACCATCGTTATCTTGTGAATTAATATCAGCTCCTGCATCTAACAATATATTTGTTATTTGAACAGAACGTGCCCACATTAAAACATCTTGACCGTATTTATTTTTTATAGTTATATCAGCACCTGCTTCTAACAATAATTTTACTTTTTTAGGAGAACCGCTCTCTACAGCTATTCTTAAAGGGGTTTTACCGTCGTTGTCTTGAATATTAATATTAACCCCTGAATCTAAAATATTTTTTAATTCTAGACTTGATCCATATCTTACAGTTTTAAATATTTCTTCATCAGTTGTTGCTGAATACAAACTTATTGATAATAAGATTAAAATAATTAGTATTTTTTTCATTTTTACTCCTTTTTAATGTTCCCCCATCCAACCTAATTGTAAAATAAGTTCATAAGTGTCATAACAGATTTCATATATTACATAAGGGTAATCTAATTCTTTTAATACAAATTCTGTATATAATATGAGGTCTTCAGTTACATCTGTTATGTCTTTTTTTGAAAGAAAAGGTAAACCATTATCTTCAGTAAATGTCATATCTGATAATTCTATTTTTACATAGAAGTCTGAAATATTTTTTTGTTTTGCTCATTATAGCTTTAATTATGTTTTCTCTTATTTTTCTTACTGAACTATTATATACTATAGTATATGTATGGTAAGCTAAAGCAACATTACTTATAACAATTACCCCTGATAAAATAATTAATAATTTTTTCATTTTTTACCACCCTTTAATATAAGTGTGAAAAATCAATTAAGAAAACCATAGTGTTTTTAGTTTCTTTAACTTTTTACATTTTACATTTGACCCTGTTACTATTTTTACAAATCTTTTTTCTATATCAGATCTAATATAATCGGTGTTCCATTCGCTGCCTGTGAAATTAAATGTCATATAGAATGCAAAAATTCCGCTTCTTGTTAGGTCATCCATCCTTAAAACAGCCATATAAAACATCATTCCCCATTATCAGTTTCATAAGGTTTATCACTAAAATCTTTAACATCTATCATCTCATTATAGAGATTTTGTGAATAAACTATACCCGCTAAAACAAATAATAAGATTAATATTTTTTTCATTTTTTTGCTCATAAATATAGTTATTATTTTAATATGGTATTATATATTTACCGGTTTTATCTTTAAATTTTCCTATTAACAAGAAAAATATATCTACAAAATAAAAAAATCCAAATACATAATAATTTTGGGTACTAAACGAAACTATTAAAATTATTAAATCTATTATGCCAGTAAATATTTTACCAACATAAAACCTATGGAACGAAGGAAGTATTACAGCTAAAATTAAAGCAACCTTCCAGCTCTTTTTGGATATATTTCCGTTATCTTTTATAAAATTAATTTTTTCTGTAATTTCTTTATTATCCTTATTATTTTCAAGCAGTTTATTATAAATATCTTTTGCTTCTTTAAATTGACAATTTTGATTATAAGAATTTCCAAGCCAAGCCCAATTCCAATCATTATCAGGATTTAATTCTACCGCCTTATTCAAACATCATATAGCTTCTTCATAATTACCATTTAGATTATAAGAAGCACCTAACCAACTCCAATTAGTTTCATCATCAGGATTTAACTCTACAGCCTTGATTAAAAAATTTATAGCTTCATCATATTCTCTATTTCTATTATAAGAACAGCCTAGCCAATACAAATTAACTTCATCATCAGGGTTTAATTCAGCAGCTTTCTGAAAATACTTTATGGCTTCTTCATATTCTTTATTATCATAATGTGATTTTCCCTCTTTTAATAACTCATTATAATCTTCTGGCAATGGATTTTCATCTTCATAATTTTTATCTTTATCTATATCTTGAACAGATAATATTTGTACATTTCTTACCCGTCCGTAACCTCTTTCTAATCTCTCCAAAACATTTTCTTCTGAATTGGCTTTAATATTTTTAGTATCTGACTCCCATCTATAATGATTATTTACTCCTCCTCTAGTATAAAGTTCAAATTTAACAGTATACTCTTTAGCATTTTCATTTAATTTATCATTAGCATTTGCTGCTTTATATGCTAAATTTTTAACAGTTTCTTTTACTACTACTTTTACTACTACTTTTCCAAAATTACCTAATAATCCCATTTTAAAAATTTCCTTAAATTAATTTTTTATTTTACTTAAAATATATCATCAGAAAACCAATCAACTGAATACATAGTTTCTAATATTCTGCATACCTGCTGTGAATTATTTAATTCATTTAAAGATCTGCTAAGTTTATTATTTACACTAGTTAATTGATTGTTGATATCATTAGATGTATTTTCATTCATAATATTATTACTCCTTAAAAAATTATTTTGTTGCTACTTTAAAAACTAATACAGCTAGAAGAACTACTATAATAACTACTATTCATCCAACTATTAAAAGCCCCAATTTTAAAAATTTTACTATACCCATTAATGAACTATTAGCTTCTAAAACTCCATTCTGTATGACGTTAAGTCCGCCTACAATTAGTAATAATGCATCCTAAAACCAGCCTACTATTGGTATGACATCAGGCACTAAATATACAGGTGAAACTGTATATATTAATGCTAATATTAAAGGTATCCAAGGTACTATCCAGATTGGGCAGGTTTGTTTGAATTGTTATTATATTCATTGTAATCACTCATAAAAAGCTCCTATAATGATTTTATTGCAATGCCGAAAGAGAGGGTATTAATATATTTGATTATTTCCAAAGAGTGAAATAAATTTTTGATAGTTATTTGATAGAATGAGTTTATAAAGTTTAATAAGATATTATAATATGATGCGATTAAACGACATAATTAAATAAACCTTATATTAGTATTTTCATTAATTAAGTATATAACATAATTGACATTTGTCAATATTTTAAAAAAATTATTATTAAGTTTTTACTATTTGTGTGAATTATTAAATTAAATTAACACTTGGCAGTATATTTTTATTAAGTAAAAAAATTATAATAAATTCATGAATTATCAAAAAATAAAAAACTATAAATGTTTATAATTAGTGCAAATTCAAAGAATTTAAAAAATATTAGACTTGTTTCAAAACTCAACTTCTTAATATTTATAGTTTTTTAATTTAATATTTTTTTAATTATATAATTATAGTTGGGGCTTTGCCATTACGAAGTACACAGCGTACTTCGTAAACCACCACTTATTTTGCCGACGCTGTGCAAACCTACTTGGTGGTGATCCAGGCGAAGCCCGCCTGCGGCGAAAGACTGCATGTTTATATACTAAAAGATAGTTTATATAACATGTAAAACATAATATTTTTAATTTAAAAATTTAATGTTGTCAAGTAGTTTTGAAACAAGTCTAACATAAATCTATGTAAATTATACTTGACATAAAATACAAACATAGTAGAATATTAGCTATGAACAGTTTTTTACATATAAATAATACACACTCGACACTCAGCCTATAGTCTAAATTTTTTAAATAATTCTTTTTATTATATAATCACTTTATTAATATTATTATATATAAATAATATTTTGTTATTGCATAACTTTTCATGCCAAACGCTTCATAAACAAAGTGAGATATATAAAAATATAATTAATATTCTTCTTTTAAAATTAATAGATTATTTCAAGCGATTAATTCTAATTTTCAAAATTAAAATAGAAGTAAACACTATGATGTTTATTATAAAAAATTAAATTTAAGGAGTTCAAATATGAACAAAAAACTATTAAGTATTCTATCAATTTTATTTTTATTTAGTTTGTTAGTAATAAGCTGCAGCACTAAAGATACAACAGGTACAGGTACACCTGTAGATGCTAAATGGCATGGTACTTATGAGTATAAAAATAATGGTAGTACAGAATATAGCATAACAGTAGATGCGAATGGTATATTAGTATTTTCTTCTATAGGAGGAGTTTACATTACTGAGAGTATTAGCAATAGTAGTTTAACAAAAATATCAGATAATAATTATAAAAGCGGCTATAGTAATTATCAATATTTTGAATTTACTGATAATACTCTTATAATAACTAAAAGTGATAACACTAAAATAACTCTAACAAAAAAAACAGTACAATAAATATACTAAAAGTTTTATAAAAATAAGTGGCTATAAAAAGCCTCTTTTTTATTTTAATTATGATTATCTAAAGATTTAAAAAATTACTAAAAATATTTTTTATTGTTTAAGTACCATAGATATTGCACGCTTCTTAGTTTAAAAAAAGCAGGTATTCATTATAATTTAAATTACTAAAAATAAAAAAGGAATACCTATGAAACAATATAATACAAATAAGAAAAAAAGATAGTATTAATTATTAGTAAAGCTAAAAATAAAAGAGTGCAGGCTATCAAATTTAATATTAGTATAAGAGCTTATTATTATTAGAGGAAGAAATTCGAAGAAACAGGAACTATAGAAAATAAGAGCATGAAACCTAAAAATACTCCTAATAAGGTTAAAAAGAAAAAGATTATTAATAAAGTAATAGAAGTCCGTAAGAAATACAAATATGGTAAGCTAAAAATTAAAAAACTCTTAGAAAAAGAAAATATTAAAATAGGTACTACCGCTATTGAAACTATATTAAAAGATTATAATCTCTATCGAAATAGAAAGAAGAAAATAAGAAAAAAACATAGAGGAAAGCATGCCGTTTATATCAAAGAAGCTAGTACGCTGTATGCTTTCGAAGCGAAAAAGTACAAATAGATGTTAAATATGCTTTTTTTGGAGAAATATGCTATTATCAGTTTACTGCTGTAGATATAGCTACGAAAATAAGTTTTAGATATTTATATGCTGAAAAAACACCGGAAAGCACTATTGATTTTCTTGAACGTATGCTAGAATATTTTCCCTTTCGGGTTCATTGTATTCAAACAGACAATGGTACTGAATTTACTTACCGAAAACTTTTATTTGAGAAAGAATACCCATTAGATATATTTTGTAAGAAGAAGCATATTAAAAGAGTTTATAGTACAGCTACGAAGTGCCCTGTGGGACTCATCACCTTGGTACAATGGAGTAGTTGAAAGTACACATCACTGCGACCAAAAAGAATTTTATGACTTTTGTAATATGGAATTAACTTTAGAGAAAGCTAATCAAAAATTAAGAAAATATAATAATTTTTGGAACTACAAACGCATACACTCATCTTTAAATTACGACACACCCATGTTATACTTTAAGAAATTAAGGAATACTTAAAATGCAATATCTCTGGTTCCTATGCAAATTTGATGAATATTCCTTTAATACAAATAATACAAATATTTTTTCATAATTATAAAATTAAAGGAGTTTTTATGTACTTAGCACCTGTAGGCTTAGTAGTTTATAATAGAATTGAACATACAAAAAGAGTTATTGAAGCTTTAAAGAAAAACACTTTAGCTTCAGATACTGATTTATATATATTTTCAGATGCACCTAGTAAAAAAGAAGATGAAGCATCTGTTTATGAGCTTAGAGAATATTTAAAAACTATAAAAGATGGTTTTAAAAATGTTTATATATATGAAGCTCAAAAAAATTTAGGTATAAAATATTCCACTGTTAATGCTGTAAACAAAATATTTGAGCATCATGAATATTTTATAGGTTTGGAAGATGATATTGAGACAAATAAACATTTTCTTGAGTTTATGAATAATGCTTTAAATTATTATAAAGATGATAAAGATGTTATGGCTATAACAGCGTTCTCACATAAAAATGCTACTAAAAATCATAAACATGATGTTATATTTACATACGCTTTTCATAGCTGGGGTTGGGGGACTTGGAAGAGTAAATGGAATAATATAAATTGGGATACTTGCGATACTTCTTGGTATAATAAAAGTATTAAGCATAAAATATTAGGAGGAGTTTTTTCTTGGTTTCATTTACTTGCTATAAAAAAGTCTGTTAAGGATAATTTTTACATTCAAAATAATTTATGGGATATTTATTATTCATTTACAATGTATACAAGAAAAAAATTATGTGTTTGGCCTTCAAAAAAATCTTTTACAAATAATTTTGGTTTTGATGGTACAGGCTATCATAAATTTGATTTTCATCATGGCTATTTTGAAAAAAATTTAGATGATGATAATATGAATATAGAGTTTTCATCTGATAAAAAAATGAATTTCTTTGAGTATCTAATCATATCAATAAAGATTGGTATATTCAGTTGGGCTAATGGATTTATAACTATGTTTTTAAGTAAATTTTTTAGAAGATAAAAAATATTATAACTTAAATTTTTGCCCACTTTTCTACTTTTATAACCCAAGCATTAGTTTGATTAGCAGCTTCAAGTCCTACTTCACTGTCTTCAAATATAATGCTTTCTTTTTCTTTTACATTAAAATGTTCCATACATTTATAAAATATTTCAGGGTGTGGTTTCTTCTTTTCTACATCATTGCCTGTTAAAATTAAATCAAATAATTTTTCAAGTTTGAATTCCTTTAATATGCCGTAAACTCCGTTAGGAGAGGCTGTAGTTGCTAATGCTGTATATTTTTTATTTTCTTTTTTATTATAGTTATCGATTAAAGTTTCTAATATGAGAGGGTGAATTTGTATTAGATTAAGATTGGCTAAATATATTTTTTCTTTTAAATTATGAATAGATTCTATTAATTCATTATTTTTATTTTCATCTTTCGTAATTTTATTTTTTAATTCTAAAATATTTTTTGTAAATATTTTGTAATGAAGTCCGAAGCATTTATTATAATAGTAATCTTTATCTAATTCTATATTAAATTCTTTGAATGCATTGTAATATGAATAATAATTTAAATATGCACTATCTATAAGAGTGCCGTCCATATCAAATATTAGTAATTTTATATTATCATTGTTTAACATTTCTAAAACCTTTTTTCATAAATATTTTTTATTATAACATATAAAATAAGTAATTCCAATTTATATTAAAAATGATATAATATTTTTACAAATTTACTGATGAAAGTAAAGATAAGTTAATATTTAAGAGAAATATATATTTATGAAAAATATAAAATCTAGGATAGAAAAAATTATTAAACTTATTTCCGAAGGTCTTTATGAAAGGGAAGAAATAGTATCTTTAACCTTACTTAGTGCTGTAGCAGGAAAGCCGATATTTCTATACGGTCCTCCGGGAACTGCCAAAAGTTTTATAGCTAAAAGAGTGTCTTTAGCATTTAAAGATTCAAAGTATTTCGGATATTTAATGCAAAGATTTTCTACACCTGAAGATATATTCGGACCTATTAGTTTGGAAGAATTAAAAAATGATAAATACATAAGAAAAACCGAAGGATATTTACCGGATGCAGATTTTGCATTCTTAGATGAAATATGGAAAAGCACTCCAGCTATACTTAATACACTTTTGACTATAATAAATGAAAGAGTTTTTAAAAACGGAAATGAAGAAATAAAAGTACCATTAAAGGCTTTAATTTCAGCAAGCAATGAAACTCCGCCTGAAGGTCAGGGTCTCGAAGCTTTATATGATAGGTTCATTGTTCGTTTAATGGTCAAGAATATAAAAAGCAGAGAGAATTTTGAGAATATACTTCAAAATACTCAATTGGATTCTTATATAAAGATAGATGATGAATTGAAAATATCAAATGATGAATGGATAAATATAAGAAAAGAAGTAAATAATATAAAACTATCAAAATCAGTTATTGATATAATTCATAATATAAAACTTTCTATAGAAAAGTTTAACGAAGATAATAGAGATATAGCAATATATGTTTCAGATAGAAGATGGCAGAATATTTCATATTTACTTAAAACTGCTGCATATTTAAATGAGAAAAATGAAGTTGATATTTATGAAAGCATTTTAATTTATAATTGCTTATGGAGTTTGGAAGAGCATATTGAATCAGTAAAGAAAATAGTAGAGAATGCTATAAGTTTATGCTATGATTTGAATAATCAGAATATTAATGAGTGGAGAGAAAGCTTCAAGAGTATTAATGAAAATATCAATAATGAGTTTTATAATTTAGAAAAAACTTATAATACTGAAAATATAGATGATAAGCCTCATATAGCAAAAACTTTATCCATTAATATTGATGAATACGGAAATAAGGGTGAAACTATAATATATATACCAATAAAACAATTAGGTAAGAAAGGTTATTTTTATCCTTTAGATATAGGAAGAAATCAGACAAGAAAATTCAGATGCAATTTTAATGGTACAGATAAATGCACTATTGAAATAAATTCTGCCACTGCTTCAAATGGTTTTGTATCCGGCATGCTTTCTAAAAATTATGAGTTTCTTACTGAAGCTGAGCCTGATTTTTATATGAAAAAGGTTAGTCCTAAAAAACTTGAAAAAGAAAAAAAAGATTCTTATTTAAAATTAATAAATTCTTTAATATCAAGTATTGAAAATATTATAGTGAATTTTAAAAATGATTTTAATAAAAATAAATATTCAAATAAAAGTGTATTCATATCAGATGAGAAGTTCAATTTTTTTACAGAAATGTTTAATTCTTATATAGAAAATCTTGAGAGTGAAAAATTGGATGCACAAAGAGTTAAAAGTGAAATAGAGCAGCATGAAACAATTTGACAATGATTCTTATAAAGATGAAATAAAAAAAACAGAGATAATGGCTAAGGGAGTATTTAATAGTGCTTTTAATAATCTTAGCAGAGATGAAAGATTGAGTGAAGAGTTAGAAATAAAAATTACTAAATGGAAAAAAGATTTAAATGTATTTATAAATGATAATAATCCCTATCAGGACAATAAAACAGAATTAGATATAGCATTAAAAAAATTGAAAAATACAAGCAGAGAAGATATATTTAATGATTTAAAGAGCTTAGATGCTTTATCCATTGATACGAAGTTTTGGAGAGATAGATTATCAAATTCAGATGATTTAAATATCTTAAAGAAGAATATAATTTCAGTATGGGAAAAAACTTATAATAAAAAAAATAATGATTGGCTTGTTTCTACTGTAAAAGAGCGAAGGGACAAATTTATTTCTGATATAGAATCTTGGATTAATTTGCTTAAAAAATTAAAATATATATCAAATATACTCAGAATAAAAACAGGAGTATTATGGGATTTTAGAGTAGGGGAGTTGGAAGAAGAAGATATATCTTTATTAAAGAGATGGGTTGATTTTATTAATGAACATAAAGATATAGAAATAATTTGCGACAGCATAGGAAGAAGAATTGATATAGAAAAGTCATTGAGAAATGTTGAGTTTAAAAATACTTACAGTAATACAAATAAAAAAATAAGTTCTAAAGAAGAGATAGTTGGAATATACTTTGCTAAAGATATAGAAAATGTTATACCAGAGGAGCTTTCTTTACTATGCAATGAAGAAAGTGAAAAATTATTTAAATTAAAATATATAGAAAATAGGCTTATGTGTTTTGATAAAAGTGCTTATGTATTTAATGATGATATGGAGCATTTGGTTAGAGCCGGATATAAAGAAGGCAAGGGTGATATGATTATATGCATAGATACAAGCGGTTCTATGAAAGGTATTAATGAATATATTGCCAAAGCTGCCATGTTTAAAATGGTTATGCAGGCTTTATCAGAAAATAGAAATGCATATCTTATAAACTTCAGTACAGAAATATATACCTGCAAATTCACTAAAGAAAATGGAATTGAAGATTTAATAAAGTTTTTGAAGTTAAGTTATCATGGAGGTTCTGATATATACAAAGCACTTTATGAGGCAAATAGAATGATGAATACCTCTTCCTTTAGAAATGCTGATGTATTAGTTTTATCTGATTTTATAATGGAGGATATGCCTAATAATTTGGTAACTATGTGCAGCAGACAAAAAAATAACGGCAATAAATATTTTGCTGTATCTATAGGAAAATTCCCTTTTGGTTATTCATACAGAAAAGTATTTAATAAGCATTGGATATTTGATATAGATGATGGCTTAAAAGAAATTTATTAATTTATAGTTTTATCTGTTCTAAATTATATACCGCATCTTTAGGCATAAATATATTTATAATTTTTTTTTCTCTTTCTATATTTTCAGTTGTATATATTGTTATATTTTTTTTATTTTCTGTATTAAGAATATTATTTTTTTCTAAATATTTTTTTACAGATATTGCAGTGCAGTAAGAAGGATCTATTATATTTTTTATAGAATTATCAACATCATCTTTTAATAACTTTTTTATATCATTTATAATATGCGGATAATGGGTGCAAGCTAATACTAAAGTATCAGATTTTTTATCTATTTTTTCTAAATAATTTTTTAATACATCAAATCTATTTTCATAACTATTCCAATCATTTTCTATCATAGGGCATAATTCTTTGCATGCTATTTGAGTAACTTTAATGTTTTTATTTTTATTTATCATTTTATCTTTATATATATTTGAATGTGTTGTAAACTCTGTAGCCATTATTGATATATTATTATTTTTTGTATTATTTAAAGCATCAGCAGTACCATTTGATATAACTTCTATTATAGGTATTTCATATTTTTGTTTTAAAATATCATAAGCACATGCAGAGATAGTATTGCATGCAATTATAATCATTTTGCATTTTTTATCTGCTAGAAAGTCAGCCATTTTCAATGTTAATTTTATAATTTCATCTTTTGATTTATCGCCGTAAGGAATATTAGCATTATCCCCAAGATATATATAATTTTCATTAGGAAGTATTTTTAACAGTTGTTTTAGAACTGTTAATCCTCCGAAGCCAGAATCAAAAACTGCTATAGGCATATTGGATATAGATGAATTAATGTTCATTATTTTATCCTATTAAGTTAACTAAATAAATATCGAATTATTATATAAAGTATTTCTATAAAGTCAATGATATTGTGAAATAAAAGTTATATTTTGTAATAAAATTACTTGTATATAAGTAAAAAATATTGTATAATGCAGTATTAATAAAATTAGAGAAATAGGAGTATTTTGATGAATAGTAGTATTATAGAAGCATTACAAATAATGATCATTGGTATGGCTGTTGTTGTATTGTTTTTAATTATATTAGTTTTCGTTATGAAAATTGTCGGTGCTGTTGTAGCTAAAGTAGACAAACTAATGCCTCCTCAGGAAGCAATTTCTTCTTCTCCGGCACCTGTACAAACATCTAATAATGATAAGATGGTTGCTATTGCTATTGCTTTAGCACATGTTCATAGTAATAAAAAATAAGAGTATATAGTTTATTAAGATTAAGGAGAAATGATAATGGCTAAAAAAGAAGTAAAATTTATGCTAACAGCATTCAGAGACGGATTTCAATCTGTTTATGGTGCTAGAGTATTATCTAAAGATTTTATGCCTGCAGTAGAAGCATTTGTTAAGGCAGGAGTTACATATTTTGAATCAGGCGGCGGTGCAACTTTCCAAAGTGCATTTTTTTATAACCAAGAAAATGCTTTTGATGTAATGGATACTTTTAGAAAAACAGTAGGTCCTGATGTTAATTTACAAACATTGGCAAGGGGTGTTAATGTTGTAGGTTTGGAATCTCAGCCTAGAGAAATGATTAAATTACATGCCCAATTATTCAAAAAACATGGTATTACAACAATTAGAAACTTTGATGCTTTAAATGATGTTAATAATCTTATTTTCAGCGGTAAATGTATTAAAGAAGCTGGATTAAAACACCAGGTATGCGTTAGTATGATGGCTTTACCTCCTGGATGTGAAGGTGCACATGATGCTGCTTTTTATGCCAAAGTATTAAAACAAATTATAGATAATGTAGAGTTTGATTCGGTATGTTTTAAAGATGCTTCAGGTACTACTACTCCTCAAGTTGTTTATGATACAGTTAAAGAAGCTAGAAAACTTTTAGGTTCTAATATGCATATACAGGTTCATAGTCATGAAACTGCTGGCATAGGTGCTGTTCAGTATAGAGCTGCTTTGGATGCAGGTTGTGATTGTATAGACCTTTCAGCTGCTCCTGTATCAGGCGGTACTTGTCAGACAGACTTGATAGTTATGTGGCATGCTTTGAGAGGAACTGAATATGAGTTGAATATCGATATAGATAAAATCAGAGAAGCTGAAGAAGTATTTAAAGACTGTATGAAAGATTATTTCTTACCGCCGGAAAGCAGAACAGTAGAGCCTATGATTCCATTTGCTCCAATGCCGGGTGGGGCTTTAACAGCTAATACTCAGATGATGAGAGATATTAATGTAATGAATAGATTCCCTGAAGTTATTAAAGCTATGACTGAAGTGGTAAAAAAAGGCGGTTTTGGTACTTCTGTAACTCCTGTATCTCAATTCTATTTCCAACAAGCATTTAATAATGTAATGCAGGGTAATTGGAAAAAAATAGCTGACGGATATGGTAAAATGGTATTAGGTTATTTTGGTAGAACTCCTTCTACTCCAGACCCAGAAATAGTAAAAATAGCAAGCGAGCAATTAGGTTTACAGCCTACAACTGAACTTGCTATGGATATAGATGATAAAAATCCTAAAAAAGGAAGAAAAGCTGCAGAACAGGCTTTAAAAGATGCTGGAATAACAGATCTTTCAGATGAAAATGTATTCATAGCTGCTGCTTGTAAAGAAAAAGGTATACAGTTCCTTAAAGGCGAAGCTAAACTTGGTATTAGAAAGAATGCCGGCGGTGCTTCTTCTGATGGTGTTAAAGCTACAAGTAATGAAGTTACTGTTACTATAGGCGGTTCAAGCTATGGTGTAAAAATAGAAAATGGAAAAGCTATAGTTGATGGTGTAAGCTATGATTATACTATTAAAGATGGTATAGCTGCCGGTGCTGCTCCAGCTGCTGCTGCTTCAAGCGGTTCAGCTACACCTGTTACTGCCGGATTACCTGGTACAGTAGTAAAAATAGTAGCTCCTGTAGGAACTCAAGTTCAAGATGGTTCTACTATATTAATAGTTGAAGCTATGAAAATGGAAGTAGAAATAAAATCTTCTGCTAATGGTGTTGTTAAAGAAGTTAAAGTTAAACCAGGAGACGCTGTTGTTGCAGGTCAGGAATTGGCTATTGTTGGCTGATAATTGATGCTGATTTTAAGGAGATAAAAATAATGAAAAAAATATTTTTAGTATTTGCACTTATCTTTATGACAGCATCTGTGGTTATGCCTCAAGAAAGTGCTCAGAAACCTCTTAATATAAAAGATTCGCTTATTTCTTTGGCTAGAAATACTGCTTTCGGCGGACTTTTTCCTAGAAGCGAACAGGAAATAGCAGAAGCTCAGGCTAAAGCTGAAAACAGTAAGCAGGAAAAATATCAAACTAAATTGAATGATATTAAAGTAAAATCTGTACCTTTATGGCAGAATGCTATAATGATTTGTGTAGGTTTGCTTTTAGTTTATCTTGCTATAGCTAAAGGATTTGAACCATTACTTCTTATTCCTATAGGTATGGGTGGTATTTTGGCTAATATCCCTATTGCTAATATAGCGGCTCTCCCTATAGTTGAAGTTATGAATGGTATACCAGTAACTTTAAGCAGCGGCGGATTCTTAGGTCAGATATACACTTTTGGTATTGAATCTGGATTATTCCCATTGTTCATATTTATAGGTGTTGGTGCTATGACAGATTTCGGACCTCTTATTGCTAATCCTAAAACTGCATTATTAGGGGCTGCTGCTCAAATAGGTATATTCGGTACTTTATTAGGTGCTATGATAATATCTGCCTATGTACCTGTAATTTCTTTCTCTTTGAAAGATGCTGCTTCTATAGGTATTATTGGAGGTGCTGACGGTCCTACTGCTATATTTACAGCTTCAAGACTTGCACCTCATCTATTAGGTGCTATAGCTGTTGCTGCTTATTCATATATGGCTTTAGTTCCTATTATTCAGCCTCCTATTATGAAATGGCTTACTACTGAAAATGAAAGAAAAATTGAGATGAAACAGCTTCGTCCTGTAAGCAAAAGAGAAAAAATAATATTCCCTCTTACTGTTATTATTTTGGTTGCTTTACTTTTACCTGATGCTGCTCCTCTTATCGGTGCTTTGATGTTTGGAAACTTAATAAAAGAATCTGGTGTTACTGAAAGACTTTCTAAAACTGCACAAAATGAGTTAATAAATATTGTTACAATTATGTTAGGTTTATCAGTTGGAAGTAAATTAGCTGCTGATAAATTCCTTCGCTTTGAAACACTTGGTATATTAGTTTTAGGTTTAATAGCGTTTTCTATGGGCACTGCAGGCGGTGTACTTCTTGCTAAATTAATGAATTTAGTTAGTAAAGATAAAATTAATCCGCTTATTGGTGCTGCCGGAGTATCTGCTGTTCCTATGGCTGCAAGAGTTGCTAATAAAGTTGGACAGGAATCAAATCCTCATAACTTCTTACTTATGCATGCTATGGGACCAAATGTTTCCGGTGTAATTGGTTCTGCAGTTGCTGCTGGAGTGCTTTTGGCTATATTAGGTTAATAAGTTATACAAATAAAAAAGGAAGCTCAATTCTTTGGGCTTCCTTTTTTATTTTTTAATTAAAATACAATTTAATTTATATTAAAACTCTGCACAAAAACCTTTATATTTCTCTACATAACCTACAGGATTATATGACAATTTTGCTTTTCTAAGTCCCAAATCTCCTACATCCTGCTCTCTATTAACAAATTTAAATCTCTCATAATCACTTACATAATTTTTTAAATTTTCTAAAAACATTCTGTTTATAGCCTGATAAGTACCTTTATAATTTCTATCACCTCTTTCAGAATGAACTACTATTGTATCTCTCATACTCAAATCAGCTATTGTATATGCTACTACTTTTTTATCAATGTATATTGCACCGCCTGCTATATTATTTATAATGTCCCAATTATCAAGTAAAGTTCTTATCATTATTGTATCAGCTTCTGCTCTTACTTCATGAGATAATAATTTATTACTGTCAAAGGCTTCGCATTCTTCAGAATTATTTTGAGATGCATCATTATTTTTCTTTTCTTCTTCTTCCCATTTGGCTTCAAAATCAAGTATATCTTTTACAATAGTTTTATCTATAGGCTTGTACTCAAAATCATTTTTTATAAATTGATTATACAGATTTTTTTTATTATGAAATTTTTTTCCGGGAAGAGTAACTAAATCATTAAAATCGTATAGATATTCCCATTCATCTCTGCTTTCTCTTATTTTTATTTTAGTAGTTTTCTCCCAGAATAAAGCAAGTTCTTTAGGTATTCTTATAACGGCTTCTCCTGATATTTCACAAGGTCCCATATCATTGCAAAAATCAGTATTAAACCAATCTCCAACGGGTGCCCAATAAGTAATGTAAGGTGATTTCTGTCTTATCCAAACTAATTTTTCTGTAAATGCCCACTCAAGCATGTATATATCTTTAAGTCCTAGTAGATTCATAAATGTATAATCTGCTGACTGCTCTGGTGTTATATAAAAATATTTATGATATAGTTCTTGTTTATCTAAACTAATAGGCTCAAAATTAAGCATATATTTTATCCTTTTTTTAATTTTATTGACTGTATATTATATATCAAAATGGATTAATGTAAATGCTGTCCAATTTCAAAAGTTTTGTTTAATTCTTCCTTTAATATCGCCTATATTAAATATTCCTCCTGCTATTAAATATTCTAAATCTTTGCAGCCTAGATAATAATATTATGTCATTTTCTTTAGAGTATTTAGTAAACTCTTCTATTAATGCTTTAGTATTGACATTTGCTCTTAATATTAGTATTCTTTTCATTTTTGACTCCTTTTACTATAAATAATTATTGATATTATTATTATAGTATCATATATTAGTATAATCAAGTACTAACAAAAATGTTATATACTAACTATAAGTAAAGTAAAAGGATAATTTTATGAAAAAAGATAGCTTAAAAGAAAAATATATGGAAGATACGGGTTTTTCCTATACTATGTCATTAATATCTGGTAAGTATAAGATGATAATATTATATATATTGTCAGAATTAAAAGTTGTAAGATATAATGAATTAAAAAGAATAATATCAGCAATATCGCATAAAACACTGAGTTTAACTTTAAAAGAATTAGAAAAAGATGATTTAGTAACTAGAAAGGAATATCCTCAAATACCGCCTAAAGTAGAGTATAGTCTGTCAAAAAGAGGAAAATCCTTAATACCAATACTAGATGCTATATGTGTTTGGGGAGAAAAAAACAGAAAATAATTAATTATTCCTATTTCTTTTATTAATAAAACTTCTTACTCTTCTAAAGAAATCATTTTTACCATTTTCATCTATAAGTACATATTTCAGCATAAATCTTAAATATGGATGATATACATACATTGTCTCTTTTATTGTTAGTCTTGTTCTGCCATTTTCAGCATCTTCTAATATATATGTCCATAGAGCTGTAAATTCATTTTCCATTTTAACGATTGATATTTCGCTGTTTTCTATTCTTCTTACTTCTATTAACTCCTGATATGTTCTTCTATTTGAATAAGTCTGCATTATTTTTAATTTATCATTATCTAGTTTTTCTACACGAACTATAGATATATATTTTAACCAAGCAGGGTAGTTTTCATAGTTTATAAGCAAATTATATAGTTCCTCTCTTTTAATATTAAATACTTGAGTTTTTTCTTTTGAGAAAGAAGGGGGGATATTCTTTCCGATTAATGTTGGAAGAAATATCATTAGTGCCATTAATATTAATGGAAGTATTATAAATATTGGTATTAAGTAAACTAACATTTATTCGCCTCTTTTAGTTAAAGTATAAAATTTTGAGTTATAGTATTTATTAAAAAAGTTTTTTATTATTATAAGTATGATTCCGCAAAATGGAACGGCAAATAATACTCCTAATAAACCAAAAAGAACTCCTCCTATAATTGTGCTGAACATTACAGCTATTGGGTGTATCTTTACTGATTTTCCTAATATTTTAGGCGCCATTATTCCTGAATCTATTACTTGTATAATTCCGTATATTATACACATTTTTAAAGCACCATACCACCATATTTCTTCTGTAATTATTCCTATAAATAGGGCTGAGATAAATGCGGCAAATGGTCCTATAAATGGTATATAATTTAGAATTCCTCTAAGTAAAGCTAATATAAAGGCATATTTGGTATTTGTTACTGAGAGAAGTATATAAGTTATTATGAAAAATGATACAGCTAATATAGTCATTCCAACTACATATCCATTTATTATATAATTTGAATTTTTTATTATATCACTTACAGAATTTTGCCATCTCATAGGAATTAGTTTTATCATTTTTCCCTTGATATTTTGGAAATCCAGCATTAGATAAAAAGTTACAAATGGAAGTATTACAAAGTATGAAAATATTATACTGAATATTTTGGTTATGCTGTTTATATTCTGGAATCTAAAATCTATAATTTTTTTATACATTAAAGTTATTACGCCGCTATTTCCGAATAAAAAGTCATTTATAGCTTGTGAATCTATTTCTAAATTTATATCAAAACTTTTTCCTATAGTCCTATTTAATTTTCCAGATAATGTTATAAGCATATCTGATATAGAGTTGTATATTTTATCTACATACTGCGGTAATGTTTTTAATATCACTTCAATCTGTTCTATGGTTCTAGGAAGTATGAATATAAAAAATATTATAGCTAATATGAGCAATGGTATGTATATTAATAATACGCCTACTATTCTAGGAATTTTTTTTTGCATTTTTGTTATTAAAGGATCAAACATATACGCAATGAATATACCCCAAATAAATGGAGCTACTAAATATCCAGCCTCTTTAATTACCCATAATGTAAATAGTGCTAATATTAATACTATTGAAGTTTTTGCCCATATATATTTCCAAAAAGGTATTAATGCTGCTATAAGTATAAGAAATAATATAATAGGGTTTATTATTTCCCTAATCAAATAACAAAAATAAAAAAATGCTGAGAATACTATTGCAATTAATAGTATTTCTCCCCCAATAATCAAAATTTTATTATGTATTAAAGAATTATTATCTTTAGAATAAAAATTATTTTTACCAATCATATTCTTATATTATAATATTAAATAGTTTTTTTACAACATATTTTATAAAGTTTTATAAAAATTTAAAAAAAATGCTTGCTATTTTTTTTAAATATGCTATAATGCAATACATATCGTTGATGAATAATTTTAAGGGCCTGTAGCTCAGATGGCTAGAGCGTTCGACTGATAATCGAAAGGTCGGTGGTTCAATTCCTCCCAGGCCCACACGCTCAGGTTCTTTAATAATATATTATTCGGGGGTTTAGCTCAGTTTGGGAGAGCGACTGCCTTGCACGCAGTAGGTCGTGGGTTCGATCCCCATAACCTCCACATCTTAATAAAACTATTCTTAAATAATTATTTGAGAATAGTTTTTATTTTTTAACGATAAATAATTTTTCTCCAATAATAGAATAGGAGGATATTCATTATGAAAAAAACTATACTTATATTAATAATTATATCTATATCTTTTATCTCTTTTAATAGGCTTTATCCTCTTAGTCAAGATGAAGAAACTTTTTTGGATGCAGCAATATTTGGTGATGAAGATGTTATAGAAAAAATTATTGCTAAAAATATTAATATTAATGTACAAGATGATGTAGGCAATACTGCTCTTATATTGGCATGTATGGAAGGACATATTAAAGTTGTAGAATTATTAATTAAAGCAAATGCTGATAAATCCATAGTTAATAAACATGGTAATGATGCTTTATTCTATGCCAAGCAAAAAAATTATACTGATATAATTAAGTTAATTGAGCAAAATATTTAGTTTTAAAAAATTAGCTCTTCATTTTCTTCTTCAAGTACATAGTTTGTAATAATGATTATTTCATCTTTATTATCTAACATGCAGTCATTATTCGGATTTATAATAACATCATTGTATCTTTTCACTCCGATGATAATAATTTTTTTTCTAAGTAAATATAAATAAACATCTTTAAAACTTTTTGATTCATTAAAATAATCGGAGTAGGGCGACATTATTATATCTTTTCCATTTTTACTTAAAAGCCCATAGAAAATGTACAGTATATTTGAACTTATAGAAGCCTGTGCCATAAGCATGCCTATTAATTTACCGCTTACTATAAAATCTCTTACATCATCAGAATATATTAAATTCCTTTTTTGTATTGAGTTTAATAAAGAAAGTATTGCTATATTTAGATTCTCTTTTCTTATAATCTGTCTTATGATTAAAAGTATATTAATGCTTTTTACATCAGTAAGATTATCTTCTGATATTAAAACTATTTTTGTAGTATTTTCTTCTTTTAGTTTTTCACGCATAAACTTATATTTATTTTTTTGAGATTTTATTGAATTGTAACTAATCATACTTGTATTATGATTTTCCATATATTCAGAAATCTCTTTTATTATTTCATCATATCTGTTCTCTTCGCATATTAATAAAATATTATTTTTGTATTTTATTATGCTTGGTTTTATATCAGGATATTCTTTTATATTATCATCATTATTATTTCTTGAAAGTATTACAAGTCTGTTTTCTTTTTTTAATATATAATCATAATTAGGTATTAATAACTGACTTCTATCTTCTTTTGTTATACCTAAAAGTATCATACCTCTTTCAAGATATTTTAACGCGGCATCTTCAAATTTGCAGTCATTACAGTCATGATCTGTTTCTATATAAAATACATTGCCGTCATTTGAAAATAAATCTTCATAAACATTACTAAGTCCTGTATAAATAATGCTTTGAGCTATAAGTTTGTATAATATCTCATATTTGTAAATTACATGTATAACAAAGTTTTTTTCTTCAATAGATTTTATTATTTCAATAGTATCTTCTTCATGAACTAATACGCATATATTGATTTTTTTATCAAGTTCTTCTTCTTCCACTATCTTTTTTAAAGCTAGAAGTATATTTAATGACTCTGTATCATCATTGTTTATTATTGATATGCTTGAAGATTTTGCTATATTAAGAAGTTTAATATTTTCTATTCTGCTAGCGGATCCTTCTCTTATTATTATATTAGTTTTCTTACTTCCTTTTATAAAGGATATTCTTTTTCTTATTATATCAACATTATGTTCTGAGAGTATAATTATAGTTTTTACTTTAGCCATAATAAACTCTTCTACTATAGTCAAAGCCTCTTCGCCATATCCTAATATAATAGAATGATTTTTTTCCATAATAAAAGCGTTGCCTTTACTTAAATTATTAATTCTATCCTGAAGAGCCTTATTAATCATTGCTATAAGAGAACCCCAGCCGCATACACCAATAAAAGTTACCATAAGAAAAGTTAATACAATACCTGTGCTGCCTTCTACCGATGATATATTTCCTGTATCTATGAACTGCATTAAACTATCCCAAAATGCATCTTTAGGCGGATACTGAAAAAATACTATTATAAATATAGACACTATTAAAAGAAGAATTATTATTGCGAATACTAAAAGCATTAATTGATAGAAAAGACCTTTATTAAGCATTCTATCAATTCTATATTTTATATAATTAGATATATCTTTTATCATAAAAAACTCATAATCTTTTTTATATATATAAAAGATTATACTAAAGTAAATTAAAATTGCAAAATATTTTTTATTAAAATAAATAATATTTTTTATTTATATTTAAATAAGATTTCTATATAGATTTTTGATGTCTTCCAAACTAGGCTTAACAGGATTAGTTAATATACATACATCTTTAACGGCATGTGAAGCCATTTCATCTATTGCATTTTCAAATTCTGTTTTATCAACACCATAGTCAGTTATTTTCTGATTTATTCCTATTGCTTTATTTAATTCTAAAATTAGGGATTTTAATATTTTACTTGCAGTAATATCATCATCTATATTTTTAACATTTAAAAGTCTTATAATCTTAGCATATTTAGAAGCAGATTTACTGCAATGCTCAGCATTATATTCTATGACATAAGGCATTAATATTGCATTCGCTCTTCCATGAGGCTGACTGAATCTTCCTCCAAGTGCATGTGCCATAGCATGTATTAAACCTAAACCAGCATTATTAAAAGCTATGCCGGCAGTACATGATAATTCATGCATAGCTATTCTAGCATTAGCATCCTTTCCATTATGAACAGCTTTTGAAATATTATTAAAAACTCCTATTATAGCATACTCACTATAAGGCATAGTAAATGCACTTGAATTGATAGATACATAAGATTCAAAAGCATGAGTCATAACATCCATTCCGGTTTCAGCTGTTATTCTAGGAGGAACAGTTAAAGTAAATTGAGAATCTAATAATGCTATATCAGGAAACATTTCATTTGAAACTAGAGGTACTTTAGTATGTGTTTTATTATCAGTTATTACTGCATAAGAAGTAACTTCAGAACCTGTACCGCTTGTAGTAGGAACAGCTATGAAAAAAGGCTTTTTCAAACCGCTTGACATTCTTTTATTTATTTCTAAAGCAAAATATATTACTGATTTAGCAGTATCTATTACAGATCCTCCGCCTATAGCTATTATGGTATCAGACTCAAATGTTAAAATCTTACTTAAACATTTTATAACTATTTCAAAACTAGGATCCGGTTCTATATCTGAAAAAATTTCATAATCAATATTATTTTTTTTTATTAATTCTATTGTTGTATCGCAGGCACCGATTTTGAGCATATTATTATCCGTAAAAATAGAAACTCTTTTAGATTTTGAAAGATCCAATTCTAATAGAGCATTATGCCCAGATATTATTTTGGTATTTAATATGAATTCCATTAATAACTCCTACTATATAATGTATAGAAAGAATATTTATTGAATTTTTACTAATATTTATTAAGTATATAACCATATCTATAAAAGTCAATAGAATATTATAAAAAAATAAATTTGTTTCATATTTTTGAAAATATTTTAATATTAAATAAAAAAATGATAAATATTTAAAAATTGTATCCAATTTCAAATTCCCAAGTAAAAGGTTTAGCAACAGAATATGTAGAAAGTATGGGAGTTTTATTAAAAATATTTTTAAAATGCATAAAAAATATTAAGTGCTCAAACCATATAGAATAGAACGATATATTAAAATCATGAAATGCTTCAGAATATCTTATAGGTCTATAATCTGTTAAAGGTCTTGGAACAGAGTAGGTATAGTAAATATTCAATGATAATGAGCTTAATACTTTATTTTTTGGTATAAAGTCATAGCCTAATAGGGCACTTATAACATGTTCGGGCAAGCCTATTTTAGGCATTTTATCTTTACCCATATAGGCAAGCTGATAAGAATAACCTAATTTTGTTTTTATCTTATGATACCCTGCAAATGGTATATCATAACTTATGCTTGGTGTAACTATATGAGAAGTTGCTGTATCAACATTTATAGGGGTATTACCATACCAAATTATTTTATTTGTATATGTTGTATATGCATAAGATGCTTCTATTTTCAAATTGGTAACGGGTTCTAATGTTAATTTTGTGAGTAATTGATTATAGCTTTCAGGCAGCAGCTGAGGATTACTAAAAGTTCCGTAATATAAATCATTAAATGTGGGTGCTGTATAATCACTCATATAACCAAAATATAATCCGTAGCCTTTATAAAAATTTAAATTAAATCCAACATTATATGCTAAATAATTTTTATTTTCTTGATTTGTGAATACTTCATTTTGATATTCATATTTTATACTTGGAAGTAATGTAAATATTGGTGTTGCATTATCCCAATATCCGAAAGATAACTGCATTTCATATTTTAATGAAAGAGAATGTCTTTGGGGATAATAATAGAAATTAGTTTCTATGGAATTTGTATCTTCTGTTAAAATATCATATCTATATTCAGGTGTTAGTTTATTATACATTGTAATAGTATTTGGTATAAATTCATCCATTCTTGATAAAGAAGTATTTAAAGCTATAGCATGCGATTTATAATCTGATATAAATTTACCATTCTGATAATAAGGTCTGTCTACAAATGAATCAAATAAATATGATAAAGTAACAGTATAATCTAAAATATCAGAAAATCCATTATATGATACTGAAGATGTAAGAGTAGTAAAAGTAAACCAAGAATCTGTTTTATTTATAGGCGGAATTTCGTATTGTGCTGCAGAACTAGAATATGATATATTAGCAAATACATTTATATAATCTTTATTATCGAATGTATATTTATAGTTGGCTGATGAGTTTACTATAAACTGCCTATTATCTTTGAAGTTTCCTTGTATTCTGTCTCCTGAAGAGTTAATAAAATCATAATAGTAATTAGCATCGCTGTAGTATGAATCTGCTGTGAAAGTAAATACCTGATGTTCATCAATATTTCTGGAAAATAGTATGGACGGTCTCACAGTATTATAAGAACCATAACCTAATGATATCAAAAGTATATCCTGAACAGGACTTTTAGTTGTAATATATATGGAGTTTCCTATTATTTCAATAGATTCTATCAAATTTGAAGGTATTCTTCTTAAATCAACACCGGCATCAGCATTTCCTTTAGCAGTATTCATAAGTACGCCATTAACATATATTTTTATATTGTCTCCATTGGCTCCTGCCGGGTCAACAACTTCATTTCCCATATATGTACCTTTATTAACAAATCCCGGCTGATTAGCTAAAACTTCCTGAGCATTTTTATATCCCATTCTATCTATTTCTTCAGAAGTTATTACTCTATTATTTGCTTTTATTGGAACTTTGGGAGCTGAAGGCTGATTTGTCTGATTAGTTTGAGATGCATTCGTTATCTCTACTTGAGAAGTAACCCAAATACCGCCTTTAAGTTCTCTTATTAGGTAAGTTTGAGAATATAATAAATTTGTAAATATAAATAATGCTATGATATACTTTTTCATAATTAAAAATTTTGTTTAAATATTATAATATATTTTTTATTTTTATTAAAGCTGTAAATAACCGAAAGGCCACCAATATTTAACCCAATCACTAGTGTTTTCATTAGGTATAACATTTTCATCAGATCCGCCACCATACCAAGCCTGTTCCACACCTTCTTCATCTATTATAATAAGTCTGTATCGTATTAACATTCCAACACCTGTTTTATTATCCCAATATACTCCGGCTATATAATTTTTACCATTGTATTTGCATATCATACATCTTTTAAAAACTGTTCTGGCAGTTGTTCCATTTTCCCATTTTTCTTCATAATAGTTAGCATCTTCTTTGAATTCGCCTGTTATTGTAGTATAAGTAGATGCAGCATATATAATTTTATTTTTAACCATGTTTTTCCATAGTTCTTCAATTTTAGCCTGGGTTATTTCTCCTGTAAAAGACTGATTGCCGTAATAAACAGTACCGTTATAACCATTAGAAATTTCAACACCTGATACGCTTTCTTTATCAGCGGTTTCTTCAGCTGCTTCCTGTCTAGGATCTGTTGCTGATTTTTGACCGCATGAAATAGAAATTATTAATATTATGAATATTGTTATTATAATTTTAATTCTATTTTGCATAATAATTTCCTTTTATCATATTAATTTTATAAATAAATCAAAAGATACTTTATAAAAATTTCATAAAGTATCTTTTGAGTCAAATATAATAAATATATTTTATTGTTGTTTATATACTGTATAATTATTGTAAGTTTTAAATGCTCCGCTTGCTATTGTAAAAGTATTCAATGCTTCTTCTAAAGTGTCAGTGTATTTTTTATCAGACAATGAAGCTTCAGAAAATTCCACACCATTTTCAGTTAAATTTCTAAATGCTATTGCATAATACTTTTTAAGTAAACTATAATCTAAATTATATCCATACCTGCCATAAATAATGCCTTCAGTATCAGATATCCAACCTATTGCTTCTACAACAATATTATAATTCATAATTTTGGGATATTCAAAGTATGAATTAAGTGCACCTGCATAATCATTTTCATTATTTATATAATTAAATACTAATGATGTACCTTGCCATACTTGCTGTAATAGTTTATAATTTGCTCTATCTTTCCAATTTGTAGTATCAGCAATAATATTTTTATTCTGATTGTTTGGATTATTTGGATTTGAACATGAAACAGATGATAGTATAATAATTGCTAATATTGATAAAATTTTAATTTGTTTTTTCATAATAAAATTCCTTCAATTTATTATGAAAGTTTTACTATATAACTTTCACTGAATTTCTTATGATTTCACAATATAAAGAACGGCTTTGTATAACCGCTCCTTTGTATATTTCATAATTTTTAATTAATAATTTTGTATTTTTTTC